>JBFLYA010000024.1 GCA_040757115.1 bacterium
CGCTCTAATCTATATTCGGTATTGTAAGGCTCTATTTTAATCCCCTGGATTACTACTGAACGATATCCTTTATGCCGTGCATCATCAGGCAAATCTCCTTTATACCTTACTACTTGCTGGTTATGAACCAAAATCTTGCCCAGCTTCTTTTCCTTTACAGATGGCTTCCTTTCCTTTGGTTCTATCCCGCTTTGAAAGTTGCTATTGCCTTGTTGATCCTCTGAAGGATTGTTCGGCTTAATCTTTGGTTTCGGATTACACCCTTTTAACCTTGCTATCTCATCCCTTAATCGTTGAATCGTATCTTTTAGTTCCCTATTCTCTTTCACCAAATATTCTATCTGGCTCATCAATCGATAGATTAACTTCTTGAAATCGTAATCAGACGAGATCTTATCTACATCAATTTCAAAAAGAGTGTCATCTCTGTTTTCCATTCCACTCTATATATCGGCATTTTTTCAAAAAATCTTCACTTTTTTATACTATTCCACAAATTTATGAGTAGTTACCATTTTCTGTCCATACTTGCTCATGCCACTGGCTCATGAGCAAGTACTGCACATCCAATCCACAGCCTCTTTTTACCATTATATCCCTTTTTTTAAACCTCCTTAAGTTTATTTTTGGCTAGTCATCTAGCCTTATTTCTCTATCTTGCTTATGCAACCGATAGATTGGATATAATGATAACACAACGAAGGCCGGAATTCAACATAATTTTCATCTTCCTTTGTGCCCACTCCTTGTGGGCATGAGTGTTTCCCCTGAAAATAGGCTGAAGGCTGAAGGGTATAGGCTGAAGTTTTGAACGCTGTTTCCTTCAGCCTTCAGCCTTTATTTTCATTGTCATTTGTGAGTCGCAGACTCATGAGCGTTTCCCCTGAAAATGTCTGTAAGTTATTGTAATTGCTTGATTTACAAAACTACATTTTCATCGTCATTTGTGCCCTGCAAGGGCATGAGCGTTTCTCCTCCTTTTGTCGATATTATGTTTAGATATTTTCATCTGAGACCTCCTTTGTCGATTAGTTAAATTTATCTACTTTACTTAATCGACATCTGGAGGTCTTTTATTTAATTTTTTCTTAAGTCAGTGCCATTCGGGTAAACCCCAGTTTGTTTTATAGTGGAGCATCTGTTTAAATTCTAAAATCCATATTTTATCCCTCCAAAAAAGGTTGTATTATCCTTAAGTAAACCGAAAAAACTATCCTCTTTCCCTTTGTATATATCAGTACCTATTATAGATGATAAATTATCTGTAAGGGTATAAATAATCTTTGGTCTAATGAGGTAATCTCTTCTTGTAAGATTATAAATTCCAGAAATCTCAGTACTTAATGTTTCATAAAACATCTTATCTACAATCTTCAATGATACAATATTTGTTACTTTATCAAGTTGGTTATTGATAATAGCCCCTTTGACAGCAATATCTCTTAAGATAGAATCTTGAATATTCAATGGGTCTTTATAATTAGTAACAATCCTTTGCATAAACTGAAGATTCAAATACATATCTTCCCAAAGTGTTTTGTCTACTCCAAAAATATAGAAGAAATAAGGATTCTTCTTCCATGGGCTATCTCCATCCATATCTTCTGTAAAAAAATAAGCCATCTCTCCCCTAACTCCGAACTCTCTCAATATCGTAGCAAAATCTCCACCAATAACTTTGATCCTTTGATATCTTTCTATGATCCCTTGGGTTGATAAACCAAGGTCTGGCATAGGATCAACGCCATCAAAATAGCTTAATGACCAGTCTAAAACACCACCCGTAGAATCTATCTTAAAGGCATATTGACCATTTTGAAAAGACTTTGATGGTAGTTCTTCAATAACAGGATAATTTAGTGGAAACTTATTGGATTCAAAGAAAGGGAGATATATTCCAGTAAATGCAGTATTTCCATAATAATAATTTATCTTAAGTGCCATAATACCACTTCTTAAATCTCCATCCTCTGGAAAAAGCAATGTATAGTCCCAAGGAGTAAGGTTATCTGTTGGATTTACACCATCTGCTCTTCCCCATTGGATGATCTGTTTTCCAACCCGTAGGTTGAATGGATGTAAATAGATATCACTATAGATTTCTCTCATAGAAGAATGAATACTTTCCCGCTGATTCTCTGCAATGATTCTTGCCTCACTATAAAGGGATAGATAAGAACCAAATTTTGTGGTTATTTGTGGATGGAATGAGATACTGAAGATGTTCCTTTTTTGGTCAAGGTTTCTAGTGGAACTAAAATAGTATCCCTGTAAGATTCCATTTAAACTTATATCTTCTGCATAAACAAGGATGGGAATAAAAAGACAAGAAAAAATAGTATACAGAACTTTATTCTTGAAAAATGACATAGTCTATTCAATCCTTTCCAAATACCCTGTTGTAAAAACATCGTCTCTTATACCTTTGTCGATTTCAATGTTTTCAAATGTAATAATTGTTCTATGGCCAGTTTTATGGTTTATAATCTCTCTCTTTGTAGCAAGCCATCTTTTCTTACCCAAATCTGATAAATAGAGGTCAGATATAAATTGTGTCTTGAGGAGTTCATTCTCTTCATCATAATATTCTATTTTCATCTCTACAAAATTATCTTTTCTTATCCATAACACCTTTTTACTATAACCTGTATCCCTTTTAATTCTATCATCTTTTGAAGTGGACTCAACTATAAAGCAGTCTATCCCTTTAATCTTTTCTTCTCCTTTTAGGATATGAATAAAATCATCAATCTTTGGAGAAGCAATATCACCATAAGAAAAGTCAGAATTCATAAAGCTATCCCTTGTATTTCTTGAAATTATTCTCCTCGTTTTTTTTAAGGCAGGAAGATATATCCACATATCATGGTCACTTTCAGAATGTTCAATTGTCAATATACCGGTTCCTCGTATATCTTGTGGAGAATAAAATCTATATAATCTCTTGTAGTCTACCGAATTTTTTTGAAGTTTATTGATCACCTTGCCAACCCTAATCCTCTCTCCACCTTTTTTATCTATTAATACCATCTTGCTTTGTGCTTGCCAGCCTAATACCTTCCCGGCATAATCATTATTCACCATAATCTCTCTGGCATCCATGGCAAAAATAGAATTAACCCACATAAAAACTGAAATAATCCCTAATATTTTTCCCATTTTATTCCCTCCTCTTATATCTTGAACGCTCTCAGATAAAATGAGCGTTGATTTTATTAGCCTTCACACACCTCAAACTTTTCCTTCACCCCCATGTGTGGAGTAAAAAGGTTAGGGTTTAAGAAATTAGTTTTGTTTAGGGGTTAGGAGGTTAGTCTTATTTCCCTTCCTTGAAACCTCTCTGGTGCTGAACTTGATTCAGAACAGGTCAGGGATTTGCCCAAAATACTGTCCGAACTTCTTCCCTATGGTTTTACCAACATCTTAACCCAACTTCCATACGGGCTTCCTAACCGTAACCTTTACCTTTTATCCGAGAGGCTTCATCTTTTCATAGAGAAACTTAGGTTTAAATATAGTAATCATTGCTGGAAGTAAGGTCACTGTTCCTAAAGAACTATTAATCATGTTCAATGCCACAAGTCCCCCCAGATGTTTATGATATATAAGTCCCGAAAATAGTAAGATAACAAAGCCTGCAGCTATAGCAGAGGAAACAAAGAATATGGCTTTCCCCGCGGTAAGCATGGTCTCTCTAATAGCCAAATTGTGATCTTTTAATTTCCTTATCTCTTCTTTATAACGAAAAATGAAGTAAAAAGCATAATCACTACCAATACTGATGGTTAGGGCAGAAACTGCGGCAGTACTTAGAGAAAGCCATATCCCTGTGATCCCCATCAAACCGAAGTTGATAACTATAGCCACTAATGAAGGAGTAATAACATAGATACCTCCTACAAAAGATCTCAGGGCAAGAGATGCTATAAGAAATATAACAGTAGTAACTTGCCATATATTTTGTATCTTTTCATGGACGACATTATCATTTAATGCTCTCAAGGTACCCAATGAACCACCTGCAACTTCTACTGTTACATCAGTATTTCTAAAAAGGGTTGATGCTATATCTTTTGCTTCAGCAAAGATTTCATTTGAGAATGTTGCAGTGTCTATTTTTGTAAAGATTCTTATGACCCCATGTCGGTATTCTTGATCCACTATAAAATTCAAATCTTCAGAACTCAGAAGAAATAGGTATTGGCTAATAAGATTCTTATCTTTAGGGATACTATAGTAGTTTTTCTCATCACCATTCATTGCCATATTCATACGTTTGATGAAGTTAGCAAGGCTTATCGTTTTTCCAACTTCAGATCTTTTTTCTAAGTTTCTTTGAAGCCTGCTCATAGCATCCAAAACCTCAGGAGATTTAAGACTATCTGTTTTTTCCCCTTCAATAAGAATATTCATTATTGAAGTTCCAGCAAAGTGTTTATTGATAAAATCATCATCAAGCCTAACTTTCTCCTTTTTGCTAAATGCTCCGATAAAACTATTATTCACTTTTATTTTTGTTGCGCCAAGAAGAGATATAGAGAGTATTAAAAAAAATGTTACTATTATTATTATAGGCTTGCCCAAAATCAATCTTATTCCATTTTCTAAACACTTTTCTAATATTCCTTTCTTCTTTTTCTTTAAGATAAAGATATTTTTAGATGGAGGAAGAATAAAACGGATAGCAGGGATAAAGGTCATTTCCAATATTAAAGCGCTCAGTATCCCCACTGCTGTAAAAAGTCCAAATACCCTAATAGTTTTAATATCAAAAACTATGAGCGAAAGGAATCCAATCACAGTTATTATCCCTGTAAGTAGCATTACTGAGCCTACACTCGAAACAGATTCAATTATTGCCAACCTATTATTACCTAAACGATCATATTCTTCATAATACCTCTTTAAAATTTGGACAGCATGTCCGGCAGCCACGGATAGTATCAAGATAGGGGTCATAGAATTCCATACATCTATAGGAATCTTGAAAAAGCCCAGAATTCCTATCCCCCATATAACACTTAGGATACCAGTCAAAAGGGGGAAGATAATGGCCTGGATAGTTCTAAACGCCTCATAATGTATAAGCCCAATTATAATTATGACAAAGATGAAAAGTATAGCCATTTTCCTGGAATAGACTTCTAAAAAATGGACAATACTTACAGGACCACCTAAATAGATATTGTGTTTTTTATCCTTTACTTTCTCTACAATTTTTTCTACATTCTGGTAATAAGTGGAATAATTCCTATCTATCTCAAAGTCAATAATAATATTGGCTACTCTCCCATCTTTAGAAACTAAGAAAAAAGGAGCTAACTCATTTGTATATATCCTTCTTCTTAGTTCTTCCATCTCTTCGTGTGTTGTTGGTATGTTCTTTAATAAAGGATTGATTTCTATACTACCTTCAACCCCTTTTATATCTCTGACATTTGGGGCAGTAATACTCAAACAATTGCTTTTTATAATACTCTTTAATTTCATAACCTCATCTGTAATCTTCTTAATCTTCGTTAAGGTGTTAACATTAAATATATCTCCTTCTCTGTGTTCTATGCTGACAATTAAAATATTTACTCCCCCAAATATATCTGCAATTTTATTATCTAGCATGACAAGAGGATGGTTTTGGGGGAGTTGATTTTTTCTTTCTATCTCTATTTTAAGAGAAAGTGCATGGAAGCCTAAAAAGACAGTAATAAATAAAATAATCACTATCACAAAAAATCTATACTTTATTATAAATTCCCCAAACCTTTTAAACATTTTACTTCTCATAGCACTCATACCATATTTTGGTTCTTTTGGTTGAACTCTTAAAGTGTGTCTTAAATCATCTCAACTGTAGGGACTCCACTTTATTGTATGTGTTTAGATAGATATACTATTCAAGAGACGATTACTTGCGAACCATATGACCTTATCATCTTGCATCCTGTATCATGTATCATATTGTAAAACAGCCCGTTATGTTAAAGCTCATAATATTTAGCTAATCACATAGTAACTATTCAGCCATAGATGGACACGGATGAAACACTGAAAATTCGTAATCCGTGTCCGTAATTAGGTTGAAGGTTGAAGGGTTCTTCTCCTCCTAACTTTTATTTTCTCTCCTTCTTGATTCTCTGCGAGTGGAAGAAATTTCCATCCCAAAACCCCCGCCAGCGGGGGACAACCCGCCTCTGACCTCTGTCTTCTGACCTCTGTATTTATCCATGCTAATCCGTGTTAATCAGTGGCTGAATAGTTCATCGCATACAAAATAATTAATTATGCAATAAGTCTCCTGTATATTTTCATAACCTCATTTACTCATCTGGTATTTGACTATTTTAGCCACTACTTTTCTTGGAGTAAACCTGGTTAAAAAAATCTGGGCTTTGTTATAGAAACCACAAACAACTACTCTTTTCCCTCTCATCAATGCACGATAGCCAGTTTTAGCGACTGTCGAAACTTCCATTACTGGTCCTCGAAATAAGTTTATGCCTTCTATCTGTGCTCTCTTAGGAAACTCTGTGCGAGTTGGACCCGGACACAAAGTGGTCACTGTAACACCGCTACCTTCAAGTTCCTCTGCAAGGGCTTCTGACAAGCTTAAGATATAAGATTTAGCAGCACAATAAACTGCATTAAGTGGGCCAGGTACAAATGAACCAGTAGAACCAATATTTAATATCCTTCCGTACCCATGTTTTAACATTTCAGGCAAAAATAATTTTATCAGTTGAGTAGACGACACAATGCTTACCTGAATCATCTGAAGTTCTTTTTTTATATCTGTTTCGGAGAAAGGTCCGTATACATTAAATCCCGCATTGTTAACTAAGATATCAATTTGAATAGACTCTTGCTGAAGTTCATCAAAAATCTCTTTAGCCGATGTTAAAGTAGACAAATCTTTTGGGAGAACTTTTATTAATACCCCAAAAGTCTTTCTTAATTCATTTGCTCGCTGATTGAGTCTTTGTTCGTCCCTTGCCACCAATACGAGATTATAACCCTCCTGAGCAAACAATCTACTCAGTTCACAACCAATTCCACTGGATGCTCCAGTAATTAAAGCAGTTTTTTTGTTATCAAAATGGTCTAATTTTTCCATATTATCCTTCCTTCTTAATCTTAATGTAAATTTCTTATCTTAGATAAATTAATAATACTCAAAACAATTCCAATTAAACCTATTAGAGATAGAATTAAAGAATCTGGCCAATATAGCCACTTCGTAAAAATACTTAGTGTAGTAACCGCTCCCCAATAGAATATTACCAGGAAGAAAAAAATTGTCCACAATAACAGTTGGAATATTAATAAAACTCTCCTTTGAGCATTACTACCTATAAATAACCCTAATGAGGAATAAAGAAATACAAAGCCGATTAGTAGATTTTCTATTAACAAGAATTCACGATATATACCTGTTGATTTAATAAGATAAAATTGAAAAATGATGTGCATAATTCCTGTGACAAAATTCAAAATTACAAGAGATAATAATAACTTTGATAAACACCGAATTGAATTAATTTTGTTCATTGCATCTTTAATGAGTTAGAGTTTTTCTTATTCTTAAAAGCCCATGCTTGTTCCATAAATGCTTCAAGCCTTGTCTTAATATTAGTCTGTTGCAACCCGTCATCAACGAATGTGAGCATAGGAATATTTTGATTGAAGATTCTTAGTCTATTAAAACACACCGTTGCTAACTTCCCTAAGGCGCAATTAAATCCAAAGGCATTTACCAAACCATCAACTTGTCTTTTTTCAACAAAATCAACGCATTTGCCAACAAACATCGAAGGAATAACAGGTGCTACCTTTGGATTAACATATTTTTCTGCATTTATCGTTAACCATTTGTTATTCTGATCAGGAAACATCTCAGAATACCTTGCTGATATTTTTTCAATCCGTTCTTTGTATAATTTTAAAGTAGCACTCACTATCCAAGCAAAGGCTGATGTGCCATATTTTCTCCTCTCCCATAATGTTGTAACTAATCTATCTGCACCGTAACTTATAAAATCGTGCCATGAAGGTGGAAGAATGATAACACCTCCCATCGCTTCAATACCTGCAAATATTTCAGCCATTCCATAATCATGGACTCTTGTATACGCATCGCCAACAATACCAATACGGACCAGATCTCTATCTACAACTTCAACACTTTTTAAGTGATCCATTGCTTCACCAAAATGTTTTACTAACTGATCTTTTCGAATACCAAGAGCCAAAATATACTTTGCCTTTTCATATACTTCGTCCGTGTTTCCTTTTACTTTTTCATAAGGTCTGATTTGATATTTATATCGTGATAAATAGTCGTAACAGATAAAAGATTCCCACAATTCTAGAGCAACTTTCATTCCAAAATGCTTTCTCCAGTCCAAAGGATTGTCAACTACAGGTCCAAATACCCATATTCCGTCAAATCCTTGTTTTATCAGCATTCTTTTATAAAGATCTTTAAATAGCGAAAATCGACAGGCTTCTTCATATCCGAATAACAAAAATGCCGCTTTTTCAGGATAGAAATCTTCATTAGCAGCAGTTGCAAGTAAATCACCCAATATAACCTGATAGGTGCGGCACTGTTTTTCATTTGAAAACTTACGGCCTATGGTGTTTGAATACAATGTTGTCTTAGGAATTATCTTACATTTAATACTGTGCTTTTCGAATACTTCTTTGGCACCGATCATTGATTCACAAACCGGCAATATATATACTATCCTATCCTCTCTCTTAATATCCCTTATTGTGATATTGACTGACGAAGATTTATCTATATTGAAAGTAGATTTCACCTTTTTATTCACATCCATACTTTCCCAGAATGCTTCACACCTTGTCAAAATACCCGTCAAAGAATTGTGTTCATCAAATTCTATTTCTAACCACTGATTATCTTTCAATGCTTCAGTAACGTAGGGTGTTAACATTGAATCCGCAGGACATCCAAATGTCGTTGCCACAATAGGAAGTAACCTATTGTTATTGTGTTTATTATAGGTATGAATGAATTCGAGCACATTCATTGTTCTATTACTGGTCTTCCATATAAGATCGATATTTCTAACATTAGAGTTAGATTCTTCTAAAGGCAAAATATCTCCTGGAATCATTGGCATTTCCAACCCCGCTAATCGTGAAACCAAATTCAAATTGAAGAACTTGTCATGGATTATGTAAGGATGACCAATAAGTACAAAAAGTTTCTCAACAGATTTTGCATAATCCAAAGATTCTCTTCCAATATCTTTACACTTTGCAATAAACTCCCTTTGTGCAGCTATAGCTTTTTTGATAGCGATGAGCGTATCTTTCTCTGAAATATCCAATCTCATTCCTAACTCCACAAAGGCCTTCTCAATATTATTGATCTCCTCCTTCATTTTAATGGTATGAGTAAGTATATCAATATCCATTGATGCTTTTATAAAATCAGGTACTTGTTGCACATATTGGCAATTATGTGCAAATTTAGTTTTATAGCCTTCATCCGCCATGTTTAAAATGTACGGTAAGAATATTCTTTGTATTCCTCGCTCATACAAGTCAACAATGGCACCATAGACGGCTTTTATAGGATAGCAAGTATCAATCAAAATATTCGATAACCCTTTTTCATATATCTGTTTTGAATACTCATTTGAAATTTCTATATTATAACCAATTGCATTAAAAAATGTAGCCCACATAGGAAAGAGTTCGTAAAATAACAATATGCGAGGAATTCCAATAACTTCTTTTCCTTCGATTTTGTCACCTTTATACGATAACAGAATTTCATTTCTCTTTTTGAAATAGTCTGGATATCTTTTTGATATTGCAATCTTTTCTTTATCAAATTTACCACAAATGCTCCCATGAACTGACTCTTGGCCATCATTATACTTGAAACGAGTTAACATACAGAGATTTGCACATCCCTTACATTGCCTCCTCTCACTATTTACCAGTCGGTTTTTAAGCTCAAACCCAACAAAAGAAGACCTATCTCTTATTTCTTTGGATGTAATGTAGGCAATCCCCAATGCTCCTGATATTTCATGGTGAGGTGGAATTATAATTTCTTTCTTCAAAATCTGCCCAAATGCTGCCGCAACACTTTTATTAAATGCTACACCACCCTGGAAGACTACTTTGTCTCCAATCGGTCGATTTCCAACCACTTTTTCAAGGTAATTCTTCGCAATTGAATAACTCAAACCAGCCACTATATCCTGTTTAGGTGTATTATTCTGCTGATAATGAATACAATCGGATTCCATGAAAACCGTGCATCTATTTCCCATATCAACTGGATTATTCGCTGCGATTGCTAAGTCAGAATATTCTTGATTCAAATCTATCTGAAGCCGATCTGCCTGTTCTGATAAGAAGGACCCTGTGCCGGCTGCACAGGTTTTATTCATCACAAAATCTACTATAGTACCCTTATTTATCCTGATATACTTTGAATCCTGTCCCCCTATTTCTATGATGGTATCAACATCCTGAACCATTATAACTGTTGCAGTAGCCTGTGCAGTTATTTCATTCTTAACAATATCAGCACCAATAAAGTTAGCAATGAAACTTCTGCCTGAACCAGTAACCCCTACTCCTTTAACTTTAACATTTCCATTACAATATTCACGGAAATCATTTAAACATATTTTCACCGCCTCAAGCGGTTTTCCATGTGTAGAGGTATAATGTTTATATATTAAGTTCTTATCTTCATCTATAACAGCAATTTTTGTACTCACCGATCCCACATCGATTCCGATATATACCTCATTTACAGAGCAGTTATTATATTTGCTTAGTCGGTTAACTTTTGAATCTACTTGCTTTACATACTTAAACGACAAACGTGGTAAACTTAATTTTTCCCTTTTTACTTCTGCAATGCTACACAATTTTTCCCGCAGACTTTCTTTTGTTAGTCTCCTCGCGATAATGCCTTTTTTAATTACATACAATGCACATCCAATTGCCCCCATTATATCAAAGTTGGGAGGAACAATAATGTCGCCCTTATTTAAATTAAGTACTTCGGTAAATGCCTTTTTCATTCCAATATTTGCTGCAACACCACCTTGAAATAAAATAGGTGGTTTCAATTTTCTGCCTTTAATAAAGATCTCCAGATATGTTCTTGCCAGCGCATAACATAGTCCTGCTGATAAATCATTAATAGGAACACCTTCTTGCTGGAGATGAATCATATCTGTTTTTGCAAATACACTACACCTTCCCGCAATTTTTGCTGGATTTACTGACCTGTATGCTCCCTCTGATAATTCTTCAATAGATATTCCCATCCTGAATGCTTGTTGCTCCAGAAATGAACCCGTACCAGCGGCACATATATCATTCATAGCACTATCGACAATGATTGTCTCCCCTTTAGTATTTTTATCCAAAAAGATCAATTTTGAATCTTGACCACCAATTTCAATAATACTTTTAGCGTCGGGATAGAAAAAAGCTCCTGCTAAACCATGTGCTGTTATTTCGTTAATTGATTCACTATCTACAATTCCAACTATTAGTTGTCTTGCACTACCAGTGACTGTGATGCCTTCAAATTCTTCTATATCTACTTCAGAAAATAACCTATCCATACTACGCTTGAGTACATTTAATGGATCACCATGCGTCCTCTGGTAATTACGCCAAATGAGGCGCTTAGTATCATCTAATATAGCAAGGTTTAAACTTATTGCCCCACAGTCTATTCCTAAATAATATTTGGGGTTATTTATCACTTTCCCTCATCCTTTGCACTAATATCATGCTCGCAGGAAAAATAAAGAAATCTCCCCTAAGAGCACAGAATGGAATCTGTTCTTCCACCCACTTACATCTTCCATCCTATTTAAAAATAATAAAATTTCAAATACATTATTCTCCAATTCTTTTCAGCATCTCTTTTGCAACCTCTTTGTACTTTTTTGTTTCAGGAATCCATCTTAAATCTGGGATTATACTTATTAATTCTTTAAGGCTCTTTATAGCTAAATTTTTATCCTTTAAGGCTAAATAAGTGTCGGCAAGATAGATATAAGTCCAGGGTGCAGTCGGGCATATCTCTTTTGCTTTCAAAAGATACTCCAAACTCCTCTTTTTAGAACCGCCAGCAAATTCTGGCAGTTTGTACTCCATTCTCCCTAAAACTCTATAAGCACCTCCTCCTTCTACAGTTGGATCTATTGCTAAAGATTTATTAAGTGCCTCTCTTATGTCATCAACTAAAAAAAGACTTTGCAAAATGCCTTTGGTTTCGCCATAAAGTCCATACATAACACCTAACCAAAAATATCCCTCTGCTCGATCAGAAGCAATTTCAACTGCCCTTTTCGCTATTTCAATTCCTTTCTTATACATAAATATTTTCTCATCTCTTTTCTTCGGAGGAGAAAAATCGCCGAGATACCAAATATTTCTTGCTAATTTCCAATGGGAATCAAAGTTTTTTGGAATAATCTTTGTAATCTCTTCATATTTAAGATATGATTCTTCAGCATTAGAGAGAGCATTCCTTTGGGAGTATAATTCATCAGCCCGCATCATCAAATTCTCAATATTATGAGAATCAGCAAAGGCCTTCCCTATGACTATAAGTAAGAAAGTCACTGCAAATCCTACTCTTTTTACCCTTAAAATTATATTTAATTTTACCAGATACATAATATACCTAATCATTTTACTCTGTTGTGTCTTCCTTTCCACAACCTTATTAGATAAATTAGATAAATTTTTTCCTCTTCCTTCTTTTCTTTCTTTCCACATCTTTTCCTTTCATTGGAATTCAGAAAATATTAATCCTGCATTATGACCGCCAAAAGCGAAAGAATGTGAAAGAGCTACTTTAATAGGATAAAACTTAACTTCTTGCACAAAATTAAGATCTCTAAGAGGATATTCAAGGTTTCGACAAATATGTGTCTTTTTGTGGAACACACTTAAAGCACTTACCACGGCTTCAATTGCTCCACTGGCGCCGATAGAATGGCCAATAAGAGATTTTGTAGAATTCACAAGGGGCTTTTTCTTAAATAAATGATCTATTACACGCGATTCAACTTCATCATTTAACTGAGTACCTGTTCCATGGGCATTAATATAATCAATATCTTTGGGTTGAAGACCAGCATACGAAAGCATGTTGCGAATCATCCGACAAATTTCTTGTCCATTAGGCTCTATCATTAAAATACTGTAGGCATCAAATGTTTCCGCATAAGATAATATTTCTGCATATATTCTCGCATTATCTCCCATTCGTCTAAGTGCTATTCTCTCTTCTTCTAAGATTAATATAGCACATCCCCCTTCACTAAAAAGAAAACCAGAACGATAACAATCAAAAGGACGATTAATTTTATCAGGCACTATATCTCCGTGCACTAAAGTATGCGCAACATCAAATCCGCGAAAAACACCACCATATGTATCTCCCATATATTCTACGCCGCCAGCCACAGCAATATCAACCTCACCTGATTTTATCGCCTGATAAGCATGGCCTATAGCTACTGTTCCTGAAGCACAGGCCATTGAATATACACGATTTGGTCCCTTTAAACTGTACCGTAATCCGATTCGGGCAGCACAGGCATTAGCCATGCCCATAGAAATAGCAAATGGATTGAAGCGTGCAGGAGCGGTTTCGAGATATTTCTGAATATTCTCATTCACCGCTTTCTTTAAAGGCTGGTATAATAAATAGGCTGTATTCTGAATTATAGACTTAATCCCGCCAATACCAGTACCTAAAAATACACCTACGCTGTCGGGCATGTTTTTAATCTGAAACACTCTTTTCCTTTCATTGGAAAAAGAGACAGAAAACCCTGCATCTTCCAATGCTTGATGGCAGGCAACCAGTGAAAGTTTTTGGGAAGTATCAAGTTGCATCTCATCAATCTTATTGATTTGATAATTCTCCCAACATATTTTTGGCAAAGGAGACCAAAATTGTGAATTTGTTATCCCATATTCTCGCCACATTTCAGGTATTTCACAAATTACACTTTTCCCCTCAAGGCATTTCTCCCAAAAATCATTTACACCCCATCCTATGGAAGTAACAATTCCTATGCCAGTAATCACCACTTTCCTCTTGCTACTCATAATTCATCCCTCAGAATATTTGTCTTGATATAGTGGAAAGTATCACCAATTGTTTTGAGTTTACGAAATTCATTTTCTGAAATAGTACACTTACATTCTGTTTCAAAACCTACCAGTAATGTAATCATTTCAACCGAATCGACTCCCAGATCATTTTGATAATGCGTTTCAAAAGTTAGGTTTTCTGTTTTAACATTTAACACATCTGATACGATTTTTTTTATTTTAGCAATTATTTCCTCATCATTAAGCATTTTCATGCTTCCTTTGAAAATAGGAATTGGTTCTTCTCTCCCTAAAAGGTTTGAATTCTTGTTTCTCTTAAAATATTTTGAGATTCTTGAGATTTTGTGCAGACTCATTGAGATTTATTCTAACAATCAATCTCCATACGTCTCTATCAATCTTAATTTAGATATGAACCTAATGCGCTAACAAAAACAACAATACCAAGAGAGCAAAACCTCTCACAATAACCTTTCTCATAATGTATCCTGTTTTTTTAATAGCCATTTAAAGTCCTTTTTAAACCCTCTTCAATAGAAACTTCTGCCCTCCATCCAAGATCATTTGAAAATCTCGTCCTGGGAAAATCTGCATTAATAGAAACTATATCAATTGCACGCTTTGAAAGAAAGGGAGATTGTTTATTTCCAAAAAGATAATAAATCGCCTCAACAATAATTGCAAGTCCCATAAGAGGAATCTTTGGAAGTATCAAGGACGGTAATCTGTAACCTGCGTTTGTAGCAAGCAGACGGATAAAATCATGTATTCCTATCTCTCCTTCCTGAATTCCCAAATAGTGTTTTCCTACTGATCTTTCGTCGGTTGCAACCTTCATAAATAATCGGCAAAGGTCATCTATATAAATCAACGGTGCCGATTTCTCTCCACCTCGTACTAAAAATACCCTATTCTTTCCTAAATAGTGTATAAGAGTAGGCAAAAACTGTTTATCACCAGGACCATATATCAATCCCGGATAGACAAAGGTTACCTGTAATCCATATCTCTCAATATATTTTTGCACTATTCGATCTGCTGCCCATTTACTCAGCGCATAATCTGTTGCAAGAAACTTATACCTGGGGTTTACACGAAGTGCGGCAATTGAAGAACAATGCACAAGACGGCACCAAGGAGCATATTGTATAATAGTTTGACATATGTTCTCCGTACCATCAACATTAACCTGGCGGAAGCTCTGATGGGAACCATTGTGTACATGGGCGGCAAGATGTACACATACACCAGCATTTTGCATAAGAGACGATAATACTTCTTTATTACGAATATCTCCATACACAATCTCTGCTCCATTTTTAATAAGGTCCGTAGCCTTCTGAGGTGTATGTACCAGACAAATAATCTTATTTCCTTCCCGAATAGCCCATTGCGCAAACCGTTTGCCCAGAAATCCTGTTGCTCCTGTTATAGCAATATTCATAACTGTATTTCCCTTCCGTCTTTCTGATACTTCCCACGGATAATACCAGTAAGTAACCGTGCATAATATACCGTTTTACCGTACAGTCCTATTGTACACTTTCTATACCAGTAAGATTGTCTAATTTGTTCCCAATATGCTTTGGGCAATCCTTGTTTTAAATACGCCATAATAGGTTTTTCAGCTTTATTTGGAATCGGAGAACGTACTATTAACACCTTTCGGAATACATTTTTATAATACTTCTCGTACCGCAATAATTCTTTTAAACTTGTAATTGTTTTCACTTTCAAACCGCGATTCTCAAGTACATCAAATAGGGAAACCAACGATTTATTGGTGGATCCTGGTGTGGTAATTACCAGTGCTTCATCTATTTCTTTCACCAGAGATTGATCAAGTTCTTCAATTTCTCTTATGGGGCTGGACGAACTCTTAACCCACATACAATAAGTTTCTTTCATCCTATGTTCACGATAGGGGAATATCGTCTTAATATAGTCAAATATTTTCAGTGCGTGCACAGGAAGAAATGTAACATACGGTATTAAGTACATTGGTTTTCCACAGGACTGTTCCGCAATACGTTCCCGGTAATTAGCCATTTGCACAAGAATCATATCCTTTGGAAACAATGAAGCATAATTTTTAATGAGAAGATGATTGGACTCACATAAGAATACATATTGATACTTCTCGTCGGCTGACTCAAAAATCCTGCGAACAGCACGAATAAAAGGACATGGAAGATCAATGATTTCAATACCGCGCTCCCGTAATTGTTTTTCTTCATGGACGATGGAATCATAGCCAGTGTTCACAACTATATAATCCATACCTTCCGATAGGTCCTGTAGAGTATCTACGACAGGAACACCCAAACTTTTGAGCCATTGCAGGTCAACACCAACTCTGCCACCATCGTTCGTCAACCAATCGCGAATCACATATATTTTCTTCCCAAAGGGATCCCATGATTTTTTGAGCAAAGTAGGCATGTAGCCTTTAAGTATCTTATTTTCCAGCCATTTACAACGTCCATCATGTTTCAGAAAGACATATTCCATAGGAGTATCCTCGAACAAAATTTCTGTAGGCCACCAATGCCTGTCGCCCCTCAAACGACTCCAGCATCTCAGCCGGATAACCAAATCCTTTGCAGGTAACTTTGCTACCTAAAGTCCTCATCTGATAAGACTCAATTAATGCTGAAGCATTGAATATCGTTCCACGTTTATTCACCATTACTTCCTGCAGAGTAAGAATGATATCAACATGAAGCGGGAATAAAAATGAATGAAATGATACATTCATTTCATTGAGCACAAAGCGATACTTGCTACAGTGATGATTATTTGTATCCTTTAAATATTTCTTTTCCAAAAAGATTTCACTAACTGCTGTATACATCTGCCGGCTAGCTTCAATCAAAATGGTTCCTTGAATATGAACTCCAGTAATATGGTCAGATAAATCTTCACAACCTCCATCTATAACTAATGAAGACTGAAATACTCCATTTTTTGTTTCTACTGGAAAAGTGATAAGTACATTATTAGGCTTTGTCTTATGAACCAGGTGGTGAGAAATACGATGAGAAAAATTTTCTTCTATAAAAATATCTTTTGATTGAAAAATACCGTCTATCTTCTCACGAAGGTAGTCCAATATTTCTTTATCACACCCTTGTCCGATAATAAAACGCTTTGCAGGAATAACTCCTCTCTCAATCTCCTTCAATAATTGAGAGCACGTAACGACACCTTCCCACCTGCAAAAATTATTATATCGGTCACCCACAATAAAATAGACTTTCTCTTGTTGCATAGACATCTCCTCTAACCTTTTTCTCTTTCTTTATCTTTCCTTTCTTGATCATTTATCATTTCTTTGATTTATTTCTTCTAATACTTCCTTCCCTCTATCAAGCATAGATTCTAATACTCTTCAGTCCCTTTTCTTTCTATGTTCTCTGAACTGCAAAGCACATAGTTACACTTTCTCCCCCCTGATTTTTCTGAGATCTCTCAATAATTCAGAATTTAGATTTAACCGCAGTTTGCGTCTAAATATTTTACTATCTTCCCTCCATTTTTTACCCATAATTTCACAATCTGGAAGCATTATTCCTTTTATCGAAACAATACGCAAGTATAACAGTATGAATAGTTTTTTCACTACGATACATCCTAATTGATTTATTGATAAATCTCTACTATTTAATTCTACTACAATATTTCTCATCTGTCAACCTGTAAATTTTTACAGGTTGACTTTTGAAAAATTATTTTTTAAAATCTATTCAAAGGGAGGGAAAAAGGAAGAAATGTAGTGAGTCAAGAGAAACTCAAAAATAACTCTCAAATGGACATAAACCCTCCTATTTCCTTCCAAGAAGGTCCTCTAATTGTAAAAGAGATAAGAAATTGGGAGGAAAAGTTGTGTGTTTATCGTTTAAGACATAAGGTCTTTTGTGAAGAATTGAAATGGGTTCCCTGCACAAAAGATAAACTGGAAATAGATGAGTATGACCAAAAATCTGTCCTCTTCGGTGTCTTTGATACGACGACCTTAAAGCCGAATAAGAAACTCCTCGCGTGCTTGAGACTTATTCTCCCAGAAAGCGATTTTATGTTAGAGAGAGAATTCTCCTGCCTCATTGAGCCAGGGTATCATATAAGGAAGGAAAATGATACCGTAGAAATTTCAAGATTATCCGTAGCACCTGAGGCAAGAGGTAAAATATTATCCCATAATTTTAACTTTTACTATGTCTCTTTTCTCCTCTATAAAGGAATCTATCTCTGGAGTATTATACATAATATAAAGTATTTTTACATAGTGGTGGAATTAAAATTTTATCGGCTATTGCGCATCATGGGATTTTCTTGTAGAGCGATAGGAAAGCCTGAAGTAATGGAGGATAGGGTTATCGCCATAGCAGCAATATTATCTCGGAGAGATTTTGAGGTATTAAATGAAAGTAGAAATCCGGCGATGATAAGATGGTTTAGTCAATATCAATCAAACCCTGCTCAAGAGCAATGGCAACACACTGAGCCCTATTTACTGCATCAAGCTTTTGCATAATATTTTGCAGATGAAAGATTACAGTCCGTTCACTAATCTCCAAAATCATTGATATTTCCCAGGAAGTCTTCCCTTCTTTTATCCAATTAATTACCTCTTTTTCTCGAGGGGAGAGATGAATTTCTCTTTTCTTTCCCAAGGAGATTACCCGAGTGAGTGCGTGGTGAAAATGCGGAATAATTTGGCAAAGGATAATTTCGGTACGCTCATTATGCTCTACAGATTTTCCCCCGATAGAAAATAGACTCCCTTTGTGTGAAGAAAAATCTCGTAATCCATATGTATAACCTTCTCCCAGATTAAAAGACTCTGCTGTATATAGAAAATCTTTCGGCGGAGGGTTTCTTTTATAAGTTTCTATCCAATACTGTAGTCTGTAGTTTAAAAAATTTTCTTTAAAGATCGGGTCAACTTTATAATATTTTCTTTCCAGATAAATTTTTAACCACTCCTCAGGATAGCTTATATTTATAAGTTTAGAAGAAGGGATCCACAAGTCTATCGTTGTGTTTTTCTTAAGAGTGCATAATAAAGAAATGGCATGGTCGTAAGGCAGTATTAGATTTAACTTCTGAATTAACTTTTTTAAGTCCTCTTCATTATTACAGGAAAGACTTTCCTCAATTAATTCTAAAAGACAGATAGTATCTTGTTTGGATAATAAATTCTTCAACATATTCCCCTGAAAATGTTCGTAACTCATTGTAATTCCTTGATTTACAAAACTACATTTTCATCGTCCTTCTCCTGAAAATGTGTGTAAGTTATTGTAATTGCTTGAGTTACAAAATTACATTTTCATCGTCCTTTGTGAGTCGCAGACTCATGAGCGTTTCCCCTGAAAATAGCGAATTAGTGAATTAGAGATTAGCGAATTAGTATAGTATCCACAGACTCGTATCCTCTGGTTTAGAACACATATTCCCCCTTAATAAAGGGAGTTAGGGGGTTGTCCTTCTCCCATTTTCATTGCCCTTTGTGAGCCCTGGCTCATGTCCGTTTCCCCTGAAAATAGCGAATTAGTGAATTAGAGATTAGCGAATTAGTATAGTATCCACAGACTCGTATCCTCTGGTTTAGAACACATATTCCCCCTTAATAAAGGGAGTTAGGGGGTTGTCCTTCTCCCATTTTCATTGCCCTTTGTGAGCCCTGGCTCATGTCCGTTTCTCCTGAAGATATTTATGTGCCATAATAACCCATTCTTTAGCATCCTCTTCTGAAAATTCTACAGTAGAATCATAATCACCTCTTCCCTTTACCATGTGACCAAATCCTCATCAAAATCCAGATGGCAGGTATCATTAAAGACTAAAACGCAAGGAAATTCTTTATAAAAACTTATGATTGTTACCGCACTATTCTTAAGTGAGATAGACCATACCTTGTTTAAATTCATCTCTAATAAATGGGCTAAATAAGTAGTAATCACGCCGCCATGTGTGACGACAAGAACCTGTTGGTCAGGATGTTTTGTCCTGATTTCATCGAATACTCGGACGACCCGCTCTTTAAATTCTAAAAGTGTCTCTGCACCGGGGATTCTTACTTCTAATGGTTTTTGATACCATTCCTTATATAGTTCTTTGTTTTCTTTTCGGACTTGATTTATAGTTTTTCCTTCCCAGATACCCAGTTTGATTTCATGCAAGTCTTGATGGATAAGAATATCGTTTTTAGAATTAGTTAAAATCTTAGCGGTCTGGTAGGCACGACTTAAATGACTGCTATAAACCGCATCAAATTTCGTTCCATTAAACCGCTGAGCCAGGAGTTGCGATTGTCTATATCCTTTTTCACTTAATTTAGGATTTCTTATTCCTTGCACTCGGTTTAATTTATTCCATGTAGATTCACTATGTCGGACCAAGATTAATTTCATGTTATTTTCCTGAAAATAGACTACAGACCATAGACCAAAGAAAATCGGAACTTGGGGAAGGCTGGTAGCCGCAGGCTTCAGCCTGATTTCACCTGAACCATCAAACTCATTTTCATCTTCGTTTGTGCCTACTCCCTGTGGGCATGACCGTTCTCCTGAAAATAGAAGTGATACTTCGTTATTCTTCAAGTCTGATTTTATCAAATTCCTCCAGATTCTCTTCTTCAGCAGGCGTGATTGAAGAAGAAACCGTTTCTGTTCCTTGTTCCAGAATACCTTCTTCTGTATGGAGATGACAATATTCAGTTGGGGAATTGCCTTCAATAAATATCTCTGACCTGGTTTTGGGACAATATTTCGTTGCCAATAAACCGGTAGTTGGGTCAACTGTTGCAAAGGTAACCCCGGTGGGAACCGTGAAATCCTGTATTTCCAACAAATGCTGGATTTTTTCCATAAAAGTTGTCCAGATAGGTGCGGCAACGACTCCGCCTGCCTGACCATAACCTAATGTTCGCTGGCCACGGTCATATCCAATCCAGACACTTGCTACTAATTCTGGTGTAAAACCAATAAACCAGGCATCAACATAATCATTAGTTGTGCCAGTTTTACCAGCAACAACTCTATTTATATGGTTTCCAACCGAATATTTTGCCGTGCCTCGTGTTACTACCCCTTCCAGCAAATTGGTAATTATGTAGGCTGTTTGCGGTGAAAGCACCCTTTCCTCATCAGGTGTTCTTTCTTCTAATATATTTTGATTATGGTCTTTGAGACATTTTATAGCAATCGGGTCAACCTTAATTCCCTGGTTAGCAAAGATACCAAAAGCCATTGTCATTTCTAATGGGGTGACCACCTTTGTTCCCAGTGCCAGTGATAAATCCTGCTCAAATTTACCTTTAATCCCCATCCGACGGGCATATTCAATTACCTTTCGGACACCTACCTTTTCCAACAAATCAATCGTGGCTAAATTAAGCGAATATTCCAGAGCAGACCTTAATGTCACCTTACCATGATAATTACCTTCATAATTACTTGGTTCCCAAACCTGTCCTTCTTTAACCCCTTGATAGGTTCTGGGAGAATCATCTAAAATACTTATTGGTGTAAATCCCTCGTCAATAGCCGCGGCATAAATAAATGGTTTAAATGCAGACCCTGCTTGCCTTCTGGCATATATTCGATTTAACTGATTCTCGTAGGAAAAACCACTTCCGCCAACCATTGCCTTGATATAGCCATTTCTGGGGTCAATGGCTAAAAGTGCTCCTTCTATTTGTGGTTCACCTGATTTCTTCGCTTGATTTAATTGCCTTAATCCATCCTGAAGAACCTGGGATGCCGCTTCTTGCATCTCTAAATCTAAAGTCGTATAAACATTTAAACCAGCGGTATAAAGTGCATTACTCCCATATTCTTCCTCGAGTATTTGTCGGATATACTCCGTAAAATAAGGGGCTTTATTAATACTTGTTTTTGTTTTGGCAAATTTTTTTTTAGATATAATCTCTACCTGAGTGGCAAATGCCTTTTGTGCCATCTCCCTTTGTTCAGAATTAATAAATCCTTCTTCTTCCATTCGTTTTAAGACAAATGCCTGGCGATTGATTGCTCTTTTGGGATAAACAAGGGGTGAATAACGGACAGGTGAACCTGGCAGACCAGCAAGCATAGCAATTTCAGGTAATTTTAACTCCTTGACCCGCTTATCAAAATAATACATTGCCCCAGCCTGAACTCCATAGTTACCATGGCCATAATATATTTTATTAAAATATCTCTCTAAAATTTCATCTTTAGTTAATTTCTGCTCAATCAAAAGAGCGATTAATATCTCTTGTATTTTTCGACGATAAGTTCGTTCCTGGGTTAAAAACAGATTTTTTGCCAATTGTTGGGTAATCGTGCTGCCACCCTGGGTTATTTTACGGTGACGAATATTAGCCACAAACGCCCTTAAAACACCAAAGATATCTACCCCTTTATGTTTATAAAATTGATTATCTTCGACAGCAATCACGGCATCTTTTAATGTTTGAGGGATGCTTTCGAGACTGACTAATTCTCTTTTTTCTTCGGCAAATTCCGCAATTACTTCATTATTTAAAGAATAAAGTTTAGTTGGAATTTTCCAGACTTCTATACCTTCATATTTTAAAATAGGCTCTAAATTAGGTAGATGTGTTAGAAAGGAGACAATTATTCCTCCTCCCATTCCAGCAATGATAAATATACTTAATAAACACCCAATCAAGATAAATTTTGGGATAGGTCCTAATTGTCGTTTTGACTTTTTAGTCTTAACCACTGAAGGGTAAATAGTTGTTGGCATTGTTCTGTAATATTTATGTCTTCGTCGTTTAAACATAGTTCTCCTGAAAATAGGAAGTAGAGAGTAGAAAGTAAAGAAAACATCACTCCTCACGCCTATCTCCTTACCTCCCACCTCCTATCTCCTACCACTATTTTCATCCTCCTTTGTGTCCACCCTGTGGACATAAGCGTTTCTCCTTCGTTTTTACAAATTCCGAAAATAAACCCTTGTCGTTATCGTAATTCCATTAAAATAATCTTCATCTATCTTACCATCCAGATCATTATCCATCCCATCTATTACATCTTCTTGTATTGCCCCATCTCTATCATCATCACTATCCACTTTTAAAGTAATCATTATCAGTTCAATCTGCCTTATTTTACTAAGTCCAGTTGGAATTCCTGCCGGAAGTTCTTCATCTGAAGTAAAATACCTGAATTCTAATTGACTAATATCTCTTGAAATTAATGTTGCACTACCTTGTTGATTCCAGGAGCCCGCTGAATTTTTATGATAGATAGTTTTGTATAATTCACCCTGCTGATAGATTCTACCATTTCTTAGTTCGTTAATTTGTTTAAATTCATACCTAACAGCCAAACCATAATCATCGCCCAGAGGATTATTCGCTAAAAGGAGAGAAGTCGTGCCTTCTGGATTATCGGAGTCATAGGGCGAGATAACCGTAATCGTTGGAATCCCTTTTTTTAAATCGGTAGTAGTAGGAGACCCTTGATTAATTATTGCAAAATCTGTGTGGATAGTATTAGTGCTTTCACAAAATCCATTCTGGCTATCAACAATCCCATAACCTATAATAATAGAATTTGTTCCTAAGGTAATTGGTTGCTCCACATCAAATTGTGGTCCATAAATAGAATATCCTCCTCTTAAAGTAGATAATACTCCTTGTTTTTCAAAATCTGTTCTACCCTCTTCTCCTTCTAAAATCAATTTTACTATTTCTTGAGGTTCAGTAGGAACGCCTTTTACCATAAAATCCATCCCCTGCCTCATAAATAAAATAACAACCATCGCTATTACTGCCAGGATACCTGCTCCGACAATAAATTCTAAGAGGGTAGTTCCTTGTTCTTTATTTTTTAGAAATACAAGTGGATACTTCACGTTTGCGGATAATTCCTCCTTCTATCCATTCTATAAGAACCTTTATTCCTTTATAATCCTGTGTAGTCCAGGTAGTTTCGTTATCATCGACCCAGTAAGTAAATACAGTCTTTGTTCCATTGGTAGTTTGTGTTCCTACACCTATAGTCACCAATAAATCTTTATGGTCATGGAGTAAAGTTGTTGAGGTGCACATAGTTGGGTTGCTATTTGTGCAAGTAGTATAAGTAGCAAGATAAAGAGTTGGTGGGAAATTTCCTGCTGGATACCCTGAATAATATGTCGCTCCTTTTTCATACCAGGTTGGAGTAAAAGTAGCAGGGCAGGGAACGCTATCATAAGAAACCTTTTTTATGCTCTCCATTGTTTCCTGACATAGGTTGATGGCTACTTCTGCGTTTCTTGAAGTAATTACATTTTTGTAGGAATAATTGATGCAGTTAAAAATAGCTAAGGCAAAAATTGTAAAAATGAGTGCCGCTATTAATATCTCTACTAAACTAAATCCTTCCTCCCTCATAAACTAACCTCACGCCAACTAATAACATCACCCGTCATACTTTCTTCTGGCCACCAAAGAGTATTTTTTAATTGCTCATCATAAATTACCTTACCATTACCAGTAATATCTACCTCATTCCCCACTAACTGACCATAGACATTACCATTTCCTGTAACAGAAATTTCAGCCGCAGGAGCATAAACAGTCCCAAAGAATCTATCGTTTCCTGTCAGGGAAATAGAATTAACAGCATTTGTGCAATAAATATGGAAATTAGTCGTAACCCCATTTGAATTGTTTTCATAATTGGCACCACCCTGGCCAGTAATATCTATGTTGCCCGTGCAATAGAGTTTTACCTTACCCACAATAATCAATTGTGCCTGCCCGCTTATCTTTATGCCATTACAAGTATATGTTCCTTCAGTCAGAGTTAATTCATTACTACCTGTAATATTTATAGTTGTTGAAATGGCATCTGCTGGAACAGTAACCGCAGGTAATGAAATATCAGTGCCCTGTGAATCTTTTTTCCCTGTAACACTGGCATTTCCAGTAAGATTAACCGTTTCTTCAAGACCAGAAAAGGCATTTCCATCTACACAGGCGTTACCGGTTAGAGAAACATTTCCATTAGAAAAGACATTTCCACCATGGAGGGCATTTTCTGATCCATACTTACCGTTATCAGAGTTATAACTATCTGTTCGAGCATTTCCGGTTAAAGCTATATCGGATTTACAAATTATCGCTCCATCAAACCCATTTGCTCCGGTCATTGGGGTTATGGCTACTATCGCCTCAATCCTGCGATGAACTGTTTTGCCAAATAGTTGTTGTTCTCTTGAAGTAACGACAATTTTGTATGTTCCTCCACCTCCTTCAGTAGCCTCTTTCTCTCTAACATAAAATTCAGCTACGGATAGATACATAGCGTTAACATAACTTTTAGAGATACGTCCATAGTAGGTATCGTCTCCTTCTACTACATACGGATTAAGATATACTCTGTTTGGGTCTCTAAAATGGTGAGCAGTACCCCCAAGCATGTAGAACCTATTCTCCACATTGGCTAATACCTGATTAGTAATTCCTACTCCATCCATTCCACCATTAGTGTCCATATCCATAGTTGGTGCATTCTCTAATTTTACCCACGATGTCCCATCAAAGACATATAGTTCTTTATTCCACCGATAATAAGAACCTGACATTTGTCCTTGCCAATCACGATAGCTGTCATAACTTCCATAAGGACTTCCATCCTTATAATCATAGAATAAATCCCTTTGAGCTACCTGTTCATGAGTCGTTCCACTGGTTATTATTTTATCTGGATTTTTATCATCAGGAATATAAGTTCCATACCATATTCCATCCTTTCTATAACCAGGTCCATCAAAGTAAGTTCTCAGAAGACCATTATTTCCCCCCGTAACATAAATTTTATTATCTACCACTATTGCTTGATGGTCAGCTAATCCTGGTCGGTTAGAAAAACTTAATCCATGGTCTACACCATATCCTTCATCCTTCCAATATTTTGAGTATTCTGGGTCGCGCACATGGAGTTTGATACCAGATACCGATTTACTAAATCCTTCTATTTTATCTCCTTCACCCCAGGGTGCAAGATCTTCAGGACAGACAGTATTGGAGTCGTCTGACAACCAGGGCATATGTGCGGCTGGTGTAGAGCTACCTGTAGTTGGATTATACTCCCATACAGTTCGACTATGACAACCCGATTGTGTAGTTACTTGCCCTCCAGTATCAGGGTCAGGACCCATTGACATACCTGTTTTAGGTATTCCTCCCACATAATATATTTTATTACCAATTACCCCTGCCGCTCCATAATATCTACCATCAGGTAAAGGGGTTAATTTCGTAACCTGATTAGTTGTCGGGTTAAATTCTACGACCAAACCATATTCTGCCCCACCATTATATTGCCCTCCAACAATATAGATTTTATCACCCAGAACTACGGCTGAATGATAATTAACATCAGTTATGCCTATACTTGTCATATTTGCTACCTGCTCCCATTTATCATCAGCAGAATTTAGTAAGTCATTACCTGGATTATAGGTAATTACAGCCGGGTCTGGACCAAACATATACATCTTATTATTATAATTCACCGCGGCAAATTTACTTTTATTTCCATAAGGATTTGTTCCTAATTCTTTCCAGGTATCGCTTCTGGGGTCATATGCCAACATAACATTGTCACTATATAACTTTGCCCGATAACCCCAATAGTTAATCTCATCTTTATACGAGCTGTTACCTCCATGCTGTGTAGATTTTTCAGGTTGGCCATAACCACCAAACATAAATACTACACCATTAATGGTGACAGCGGCAGAATTTCCTTTAGGACGAGGGATATTAGCAGCGGCAGGATGGATATACCATCTATTTTCCTGTTCCCGGGGTGGCAAGGGAGTGTATCCTTCTCCACCTCCAGTAATAAGATATATCTCTGCCTCGTAGGACTTTTGGGAGTTATTATCTACATTTCCAGTGATAGTTACTTTTGGATTTGCTGATGTAGGCCCTTGCCAATTAGGTAGTTTATCATCATTGATTAAATACCAGACAGCCCGCTCAAGCCCTGCTTCAGCAGTAGAAAGGGCAGTAGTGAAGCGTTCTTCTTTATAAGATTTGTTAAGTTGTGTTCGTGAGACAAGTAAATAACTAATGCTTATCATACTTAAAACGAAGATTACAATTAACACCACTACCAGGGCAATACCTTTTTCATTATTTACCTTTTTCATTTTAACTTACCTCCTTTTCTCCCTTTCCCTCTCATTTAGTATAATACCATATAAAATATGAAAAGTCAAGCGAAAAAAAATTCAACCTGTGAAATAGGAATATTTTGAGCGTGGTTAGTATAAGAAGGGGGATAAGGGGATAAAGGAGATATGGAGATTATAAATTCTGTAACCGTTCAGCCTTGCCCATCAAACTGTCCAATATTAACTCAAAACTTAAAACTATAGCGGTTATTAACTGGAAGTTTACATAGGATAATACCCATAAATAAGGCATGAGAATAATCGTTCCGTTAGGAACATAATATCGGTAGGAATAGATAGACAAATCAATCAGTTCCGTAGGAACGATATATTGGTAGAAAATTTAATTCTAAGTAAAGTTTTGAATAATAACTGCTATAATGTCCTCCATTCAGCCACTGATTATCACGGATTAATACAAATAGAATAGAATGAGTTAAAATATGAAAGATAACAGAGGATATTATTTATACAAGTATTGGTGCAAAATAGTTTTGAGTTTTAAGTTGTAGTTTTGAGTTTTGCGTTTTGAGATTTGAGTTATAGGGACATATTTTTATCTATACCTGAACGGTTACTTAGCTCTTTGGTTCAAAGATCAAATCCTCTGGTTTATGTGAAAACTTTATGTTTCTTCCATTTATGGTAAGCAAATCAATTAGATTTACTTTCTTCCCAGTGCTTCTAATTTTTACTTTATCCTTTTTCTCTTTAAGGTATCCAGCAAGTTGAGAGAAATCACTACACTCCTGAAAAAATGTCGTCAATCGCCTGAATAGTTTAGGGAGAATTACAATATCATCACTAATTGTAGAGGTATTCCAGAGAGTAAAGTTACTTGTTTTATCTAATGTCCAAAGTCCAACTAAGTTATCCCGGCAAGTTTTTGTAATATCTGTAAATAACTTCAGTAACTTATCCTCCATTGTGCTGTAAAAGGTAGGATAAACAAGTCCCATCTTTGCCATTTTTACATTGATGCACTTATCCAGAGGTAGTTTTGATAAAGGGATTTCATCGCCGTCATTAAGGTTGACATCCTTAGGAAAAACTAAGGAGACTGGACGGTCGTATGTATCTAATGTTTGGCTTGCTATAAAACCTTCTGTGCCGTCTTTAGCAGAATAAATTTTCGTTAGACTTAGATTATAAACTACATTCTGAATTTCAATCAGCCCAAGAAGAACTTCAAGAGCGGCTATACCCAAAACGCGGGGTTGATGTGATTCTTCATAATGTGTTTCAAGGGCGTCAATAGCTTCGAAGCGTAACTGCTTTTTTTTACCTTTCTTCTTTTTTCCATCCTTCCAACTAAAAAAATTCCAATTGCTCTGTGTAATTGCCTCAAATCTAATAGAGTCTCCATCTGGAGAATACCCCGTAACATAGAATTTTCCCTTAATAACTTTGTATAAACTACTCATTTTTTACCTCCTTATCTGTGGCTAAAATATATCTTGAATGGTTAACCACAATTTAAAACTCCTCCTCCTCACTTTTCTTAACAAGTATAACAAAAAATTATTCTAATGTCAAATGTTTTTTTATCCGTAAAAAAATCTCGGTCAATGGACTGGACAGGGTACAAATATGAAATTTTCGTTGACAAATTAGTTTATTTATATTACATTATAATGTGGTCGAGGGTCCAATTCGGGGCAGACCTCGAGTGAGTGTTGACAGGGTGACCGAGAATTACAGAAAAGCAAAATTCTTTATCTAAATTTACTTAATAAACTACTGATTATTTCAGATTAAATTGATTGTCAATGAAATTGTAGAATTGGTGTTAAAAAATCATCTTAACCTCTTGATTTTCCTTGCCGTTAGGGCTAATTGAGTAGAAGATATTTTTAAAAAATTTCGG
>JBFLYA010000025.1 GCA_040757115.1 bacterium
AATATAATGCCCCATCACTACATGTCGCCGCATCTCGCTGCGTTAATCCACTCCCTAATATCAATGTCGTCGTCCCTATCCGCAAGACGATATCCTGGCCTAACTCATCCTTTGCCCTGACCTTAAACCCATACTTTATACCCACTAATGTCTTCTCTACCTGACTTAATGACCCATAGGTAAAGGTCGTCCCAGTAGCTATATACCCGGTCACCGTTACTGTCCCTTTATCTTCACCTGTCCCCGCAAAATATAATGCCCCAGCACTACATGTCGCATTGTCTATCTGCGTTAACCCACTCCCTAACATCAATGTCGTCGTCCCTATCCGCAAGACGATATCCTGCCCTAACTCATCCTTTGCCCTGACCTTAAACCCATACTTTATACCCACTAATGTCTTCTCTACCTGACTTAATGACCCATAGGTAAAGGTCGTCCCAGTAGCTATATACCCGGTCACCGTTACTGTCCCTTTATCTTCACCTGTCCCCGCAAAATATAATGCCCCAGCACTACATGTCGCATTGTCTATCTGCGTTAACCCACTCCCTAACATCAATGTCGTCGTCCCTGGCCGTAAATTCATCACCTGACCTAACTCATCCACACCATTTACCTTAAATCCATACTTTATCCCTTTTAAACTTATTAGTGTTTGTGTTGACGAATCATAGAAAAAAGTAGTTGCAGTCGCTACATATCCATGTATTGTTAATGTCCCTTGACCCGTTCCTGTTGCGGCTAAATATAAATAGCCTGAACTATAGGTTGCCCTTACCTGTCCTAAACCATCGCCTAAAATTAAAGTAGTTGTCCCCTCTCTCAGATACTTCCAACAGTTTAACTCATCCCATGCCTCTATTTTAAATCCAAACCAAAGAGAAATAGTGCCATAGTTTGGATGTGCCAGGGAGTATGTTCCAGGAGGAAGAGTAGGTGTTCCTACAATATTTGTTGTCCAACTACCGACATAACCTGCGGCAGTAGCAGTAGCGTTCTCCCATGCATCACCATCATCAGCCCCGGCTATAGTCATTGTCCCTTTCGATACAGTAATTGTCCCATCCGGGACCCCATCTGCATCATTAAAACCTCCATCAACCGCTACTGTCCCTACATCTCCTACTGTTTTAAGTGTAACCGTCCCACCAATAACTGGTGTCCCAAACTGGTCAACTAATTTTATGACCACATCACCATTAGCCGCTTGTGCTACCCCATTAAAACAAAAAACTACTGTCCCTATGACAAATAGAGACAGTAGTCCTTTGATAATTTTTTGGTCTATAAAAGCTGTAATTTTGGACACACCTTGAGTATTATCCAATTTCTTGAACCTCGTTATAAATAAATTATGCTGGTTTGGTCTACTACTTTCTGTATCCATCAGTACCTTTCTCTTTTTTTATTTAGGACGCAGATTTTCGCAGATTATCAGGATATAATAAAATCTTTATCTTAAAATATATTAAAATCCTGAAAATCTGCGTTATTTATCTTGCCTCCCCAAAAAAATTCGTGTCTATTCGTAGTTCTATCCGTGTGTATTCGTGGTTCTTATTTTACTTGCACTACAAAGCTTACAGTCGCCTCACTTACCGCTGGTAATGGTGTTGTGCGTGTCCATTTCACCATGGTCGCTGTTGTACTGAATGTCGATGTCCAGCTACCACCTACATAATACTCAATTATCGTATCTGTCCCTGTGGCTGGCTGGTCTAATGTTGTATTCGCCGGAATATAATCGATTATCATTATGTCTGTTGCGGGTGAACCAGAGTTGTTACGGTAAGTGAGTGTGTAGGTAATTGTTCCACCTGGTCTAACCAGTGATTTATCCCGTGACTTGGTAATCGTAATCACCGCTGGAATACCGGAACTGCAGATGGTTACTACTTCATCTGTGCGAGTATCCGGATATCCCCAGTTATCGTCTGCACCTGAACCATTTTGGTCTTTGGCAGTGAGTGTCGTTGTAGATTGCTGACCTGTAGTCGCTGTTGCAGGAATCTGCACTCCTAAGAAGAAGTAGTTGAATTCATTTGGCCCTAAACTCAGTTGTGTAATCGTAGTTGTTTCGGTGGCTTGATGCACTCCATCTTGATTATCGTCCTTGATGATTATTGATCTCCACGAATTACTCGGTGTGAGAGTAATCGTATCTGTCCCGTTACCCATATTGCGAATCCAGTAGGTGTAATACACTGTGGTATTGTAAGTCCCTGATTTATCTGCTGGCTGTGGTAGATGGGATAGTCCATAGACCTGCTCTACGGTTGTGGTCACTTGATTACAGGTAATCGTTCCATGCCCATCCGTCGAGGTATAGACAAGTATCACATCACCTGGAGCATCTGCCTCATCTAAAGTAGCTGTGTCCGAGCCATTGATGATTTGTGTATTAGCTAATGTTAGAGTATAGAGTGGTGTAATCGCTACTCCCCAAGGATAAGAACCAACTGGAATAGAAGCCCCTACTACTTGATTTGTACTCGTATCTATCACTGAAACACTAGCTAAAATAGCGTTAGTCACATAGGCATATCTTCCATCCGGTGTTATCGCTATCCCATAAGAACGAGAACCAACTGGAATGGGAGTTCCTACTACTTGATTTGTACCCGTATCTATCACTGAAACATTATGTGAGTCCCTGTTAGTCACATAGGTATATCTTCCATCCGGTGTTATCGCTATCCCATGAGGATAAGAACCAACTGGAATGGTCCCTACTACTTGATTTGTACTCGTATCTATCACTGAAACATTATGTGAGTCCCTGTTAGTCACATAGGCATATCTTCCATCCGGTGTTATCGCTACTCCCCAAGGGCCAGAACCAACTGAAATAGTCCCTACTACTTGATTTGTACTCGTATCTATCACTGAAACATTAGCGGAACCCCCGTTAGTCACATAGGCATATCTTCCATCAGGTGTTATCGCTATCCCAGTAGGATAAGAACCAACTGGAATGGGAGCCCCTACTACTTGATTTGTACTCGTATCTATCACTGAGACATTAGCGGAAACCTCGTTAGTCACATAGGCATATCTTCCATCCGGTGTTATCGCTACTCCCAAAGGACTAGAACCAACTGGAATGGTCCCTACTACTTGATTTGTACTCGTATCTATCACTGAAACATTATGTGAGCTCCTGTTAGTCACATAGGCATATCTTCCATCCGGTGTTATCGCTACTCCATCAGGATTAGTACCGACTGGAATGGGAGCCCCTACTACTTGATTTGTACTCGTATCTATCACTGAGACCTTATGTGAGCCATGGTTAGTCACATAGACATACGGATATGCGTTTACTTCGCCTGGCAGCACAGTATATCCTGCCCAAATCACCCCAGCCATCACCACACTAATTATCATTTTGCCCTTATCACTTATCATTTTACATTTTACATTTTGCATTTTATTTTTTAACTCCTTTCGCTTTTGAGAACACTTTCGGATAAATTTAACCCTCTTTTTATAGTTATCCTTACCCACATCTTTTAGAAACCACGAAGGGCACGAAGAATTATAACATAAATAATAGGAGACAGATTTTTGCATTAAGCTCCAGAGGAGCTCTAACTGTTTGTAGAATTGAAGGACAAAAAATGTTTTTTAGCTCCGTAGGAGCGCCCTGATTATTTAATCTATTCAAACGAATATTTTACCTGTGCGGGTAGATTTTTACAAACAGGACGCCTCTACGAGGCTGAATTTTGTTACATTTCCTTTATTCTACTACAAACAGAATGCCTCTACAAGGCTAATCTCTTTATTTAATTTCGTGAAGTCCTATATTTCTAATATTCTTCGTGAACTTCATGCTTTCTTCGTGCTCTTCGTGGTTTATCTTTACTTACTTCCCTTCTTTTACCCAACTTGTGGGTAAGGATAAGCTTTTTATCAGGGATGACCACTGGTCATTTTTCTCTTCACCCTCATCCGTGGTTATGGGTATTTTCTTCTCACACCCACCACCTAAAACTCAACACCTTATCCCTACTGGCTGCCTACTTTAACTTTTTATCCGAGACACTTCTCTATCTTGGTTGAAATCAAAATAACTATATTCACCTGTAACATTATGTAGGTTATTAACCACAGTTTATAAGAGATTTAAAACCCTTCACTTTATCTTCAATCGCAAAGTAACACTACCTACACCCCCTCCCTCTACTGGATTGTTTAGTAACCATTTGACTTTAGTTACTGGTAAAATAGGTAATGTATCAAAATCATCATTGTTATCATGACAATAATAGACGGTAGTATTCATATTTCCTGCTTCCTGGAAAATAGTATTTGCAGGAACTACATCAATGATAGCAATTTCATTTAAACTTACGCTGGTAAGATTTTGATAGGTAATTTTATAGGTGACAATATCACTTGGGTTAGCAGATATTTTATCAACTTCCTTAGTTAAAATTACCTCTTGTCCCAAAACAGAAATTGGCAAGATAATCAAGATGATAAAAATATTTATGAAGATTAACCTTAAATTCATTCTCCTGTCTCCTTACACTCTAAAAATAAATTTCATTGTTATCTTATAATTCCAATTTTACCTTTAACTTTGTAACCTTCTTCGGTAGTAATCAGATAGATATAAATTCCACTTGCTACCTTTTCACTATCTTCATTTTTCCCATCCCATGTAGGTCTACCGCTATCTACAGGTGTCACTTCAATCGTTTTTACCAATTCTCCAGCAACAGTAAATATTCTAATGGTAGCATAGTCTGTTACATCGACAAATGTCATCCTATTATGTATTGCCGGTTTAAATGGATTAGGATAAACATAGACTTTGGATAAATCCTTACCAAAAGGAATTCCTCTTATGACATAGAGAGAAAAATGCCGCACATCTGCAGAAAGAGTATTGGCTAAAATATCAATCACTCCTCCTGGCACCTCTACCCACTTATTATCCTGCAAGACATACATTTTTAAAGAACTTTCCCCTATTGTTGTTCCATCTACTATGCCATCCTGATTGACATCAGGATAAGGAATAGTAATAGTAAGTTGTTTCTTAAAATCTTGTGTAATTGTTCCCTCTTCCTCATAGGCTAAAAAGACTCGCACTGTAGAATCTATTTTCTTATAAGTATGGTCGCCATCATCCGCCAGTTCAATCTTTAATCCCTTAATTTGTTCCTCAAATAACTGAGGGGTATTAATTGGATCTATGATAGAGATATAGGTAGTAGTGACAAAGGCATCTCCCGGAACCTCTATCTTCGTCTTTTTATCCTCCCCTACGATTACCTGAGGAGTAAAAGTAGCGACAACTGGTGTTAAAATTAGTGTCTCTACCATATTAGAGCAAACAAAGCGATTTACCCCATCCTTATAAAAGATAATTACATCTCCCGGCAAATCAACTTCACCAAAATTACCCTCATCTCCTCCATTACGAATGATCTCTGAAAAGGATAGGTGAGGTAAAAAAACCATAAGTATCAGGCAGATAATCAATTGGTAATTCATTCGCTTAACTTCCTTAAATTCACTTTGCAAATTCTATTAGTCTGTCCTAACTCATCACCTCCTGTTACCTTAAACCCATACTTTAGCCCTTTTAATTCCATCAGAACCTGACTTAACAATTCATAATCAAATGATAATTTTTTGCTCTATAAAAGATGTAATTTTGGACACACCTTGAGTATTATCCAATTTCTTGAACCTCGTTATAAATAAATTATGCTGGTTTGGTCTACTACTTTCTGTATCCATCAATACCTTCTCTTTTTTTATTTAGGACGCAGATTTTCGCAGATTATCAGGATATAATAAAATCTTTATCTTAAAATATATTAAAATCCTGAAAATCTGCGTTTATCGGCGTCCTCAAAAAGCAAAAATATTTACATAACTCCTGCATATCTTAAGCTTTCAGCCAATCTTGGTTCTCTTAAAGCGAATTCTTTAAGTGCTCGACTAATCTTCTCTTCTTTCTCCTCCTAATTCATTAATTTTTTTCACCGCAGGCGAGATTGCCGTTCTTCTATCCCAAATGATAAAACCTACCAATGTAAAAATTCCGGCTAACATAACATATAAAAGACTTCTCACATCATCTATCCGTTTATTTACATCATCTATCCGCTTATTTACATATCCGAATTCTTTTTGCATTTCTTCCCTGAGGGCTTGAACTTCTTCTTTAACTATCTTCCGTATTTCTTCTATGTCCTGTTTAGTCAAATCTGCATATACACCACTACTGGAAAAAATTACTATCCCCATGACAAATAAAGTCAATAGTCTTCTGATAATTTTTGACTCTATAAAAGATATAATTTTGGACACACCTTGAGTATTATCCAATTTCTTGAACCTCGTTAATAATTTATTACACTGATGTTCTTGAGATTTACTACCTTCCATAATACCTTAATTTTATTTTTTTATCACCACAGATTTCACACATTATCACAAGATTAAAATCAGGTGGTGTCTTAATCTAGCATAAAGGTTGAAATAGTGTAAGAAAAGGAGATATGGGGATTATGGAGATAAAGAGATAAATTCATTCTAAAATTTTGCAAATTACAATGAATAATCTCCATATCTCCCTTTATCTCCTTATCCCCTTTTTTACACCAAATCTGCATAGATTTCACTATTAGCGTTATTTTCAGACACCACCTTTTTTGTAACCGGATTAAACAGATTTAGCACAAAAAAAATCCACTTAATCCGCTTACAATTAAAAAAAAAAGTGATAGCACAATTTGAGCCTATCACTCTCTTATTAAAACCTTCTCTATGATTAAAGAAAATACCCTGGGTATAATTAATCCTATAAAAAATATAAGTCCCAAAAATACTATTGAATTTTTGAATTTAAAAGATAATGTTTTTGTTTGGAAGAATTGTGCCCTTTTCATTAAATTTTAATCCTTTACCTGAAAATCGGGGTTCGGGGTTCGGATTTCGAAAATATATCTCCTTTCCACCCAAATCTCTAATCCCGAGAATTCCTAATCCCGTGCCTTTTCATTCACCTATGTGTCAATTTGTCGGCATAACCGTTTCCTCTGTCTTTAGTCTTTTTCCCCTTTTTGTTCACCTTCCTCAGAACCTTGTACCGGTTTTACTTCTTCCTTTTTCTCTTCTATAACCATAAAACTAATAGTCTGAACACTCCATGTATGGAAGCCAATTACCCTTACTCTTACTTCTCCTGGGTCTTTAGTATTTACGGTAAAATTAGTCAAAAATCTGCCATTTTCATCAGCGGTTGCTTTGGCTATTTCAGTACTTTTTCCAAAATCTACTCGAACTGATTCATTTGCCCCATAGCCATTTCCTTCTATCTGGACTACGGTTCCATAGGATCCTGATGTAGGAGAAATCAATACTTTTTCTTTTATGCTCAAGGTATCACTTTTTTGTGCATTAGAATTCTTGCCTGTAACTGTATATGTCTTTTTACCACCAGATTGTGGTTCAATCTTAAACGAAATACTGAAATTCCCCTCTGAATCTGTGTTACCACTTGCCACATCTTTTGTCTTATCCACATCAATTTGCACTAATTCATTAACATCAAATCCATCACCCTGTATTTCTACCACATCCCCAACTGATGGAGAGGCATTTGGTGATATAAGTTTTATTTTTGGTTGAACAAGGAAATCTTCTTTTAAAACTTCACCATCACTCAAACTTACCACCTTAACAATAGCTTTACCTCCGGGATGAGTTGGGATTTTGAAACCCGCATCAAAATTACCCTGACGAACATCACTCGTGATTATGGCAATTGTCATCACCTTGCCAAAGTCAATTTTAATCGGTTCATTACCAGGAAAACCTTCACCATGAATATAAATATTAGTCTCAACTTCTCCACTGGTTGGATTTATTTGTATGGTTGGTAATGTCGTAAATGCATCGGTAAAACTTATCTGGCGGCTATTAATTCCTACGACAGCTAACCGTCTTGTAACCTTACCTGGCTGAGGACTAACTCTTATCTGAGCCTCAACCATACCATCACAATTAGATTCAGTTCTTCCTGCGGCTAAAGTCCGACCTAAATCAATCCGGATTGATTCTGAAGAACCAAATCCTGTAGCGACTACCGTGATAAGACTTCCCACAATTCCTCTGGTAGGTGTAACTAACTCAATATTAGGCGTAATCACAAATCCCTTTTCATCCTTCTCACCGGTTAAAAGTCCATTGACAATAATATCTTTCCTGCCCTGACATTGGGTATTAACCGTAAATATAAGAGAAAACTTACCATTGCTGGTAGATGTAGTGCGGATAATACTTTCCGTCTTACCAAAATCAACTCGAATTGGCTCGTTGTTTCCATAACCTGCCCCTTCCACCGTAAGCAATGTGCCCACACAACCATTAGTTGGATTGACCGATTGGATTCCGCCTTGCAGAACATATTGAGTGGTATTGCTTTCTTTTGAAACCATACCCGTAACAACAATTTTCTTTGTCCCTGCTGGTTGTTCATCAGATGTAAAAGCGAGACTAAATCCTCCCTGGCCATCGGCTAAAATAGACTTCATCTCCTTATTTTCTCCAAAACTTATACAAATTTCCTCTCCTGAACCATAGCCATCTCCCTCAATCGCAATAAATTCACCTACCTTACCACAAACAGGTGTCATTAAACTAATTCTACTCTTTACGGCTATTGTGCCTCTATCTAAGGCATAAGAAGTGAATCCAACAACGACAAATTTATTCTCTCCGGCAGGATGCCTACCGAGTTGAAATGATGTTGAAAAACTACCTTCGCCATTACATTGTGTTTGAACCGCACCAAATTGTCCAGCCAAATCAATTCTCACCGTCTCTGAAGGCGTGTATCCTTCACCTTCTACAGAGATAATTGTGCCCACAGTCCCTGAGGTAGGATTAATTAAAGTTATCTTTCCTGCCTCTGCAGTAGTGCCCACTCCAATAACTATTCCCAGACATAAATAAACTAATCTCACTATTCTTTTTTTATTTATACACATATCCTAACCCTCCCTTGATAATTAAAATTTTTTGCTTTTTTGTTTAAAATTGTGATATTTCTTTGACAGTAAAAAAATAAAGAAGGATACTTTAATAGTTACCCTCCTTTACCTTAATAATACCCAGTTTTGTTTGATTCATCCACATGATGTAGAGCATCAGAAATCAGTTGGGACTTCCTTTGCCCTGGCTCATCTCAAAAGAAGTTTCGCCTTAATGTAAGGCTTTTCATTATGGTGAGTTTTAGAAATATCTGTTGTATTTTATCATAATAGTATTAAATCTGTCAAGCAAAAAATTTATTTTTTTTTAAAAAAAATATAGCAGGTCATAAGCCGAATTCTGTAACTATATGATACACATATAGTTTGGTAATCATTTCTCTACGAAAAAAATTTATCTTTTTTTCTCCTGGCGACCTACCCGAAAAAAAGGTGGTATTTTTACCACTTTTAAGTGATAAATACCAAACTGTTAGCAGGCGACTAACAAGGCTAAAAAAATCCTCTTTTTTCCCTATTTGGTCTTGCACCAGGTGGGGTTTACCAGGCTAAGGAAGTCACCTTCCTTACTGGTGTGCTCTTACCACACCTTTTCACCCTTACCTGTACTCATTTTTAAAGAGCCATCGGCGGTATATTTTCTGTGGCACTTTCCGTAGGTTTTTACAACCCCCTGGGGATTACCCAGCACCCTGCCTTCTGGTGTTCGGACTTTCCTCTTCTGTTTATTGGTAATTGGTTAAATGGTAACTGGTTAAATAATTACGAGTTACCACTTACCAATTTTTAGATGCTGGATTCTAAGACATAAAACTCACCATATTTTTAGTTACTCAATACCTCGAATCCAGCATCTTTTTAGAAGCGATCACCTGACCTACCTCTTTATATTATACCATAAATTTACTCAAAAGTCAATGGGGAGACAGAAGGCAGAGGGCAGAAGACAGAAGGCAGAGGGCAGAGGGCAGAAGGCAGAGAGCAGAGGGCAGAACAGAAACGGGGAAACGGAGAATAGGAGAAAAAGAAAAAATCCGAATGGTCCGAATGGGTCCAAATAGTCCGAATAGTCCGAACTCAGAATGTTCCGAAAAAAAGAAACGGAGAATAGGAGAAAGAAGAATCAAAAAATATTCTCCCTTTCCCCCCTTCTCCGTTTCCCCGTTTCTCCCCTATCTGACCTCTGTCCTATTTAATTACACCAATCTTACCCTTCTTGACCGGGCTGACTTTGTCATTAAGAAGGAATATGTAGATACCTGAGGCAACTTCATTTTTATCTTTATTCTTCAAATCCCAGGTAATCTCATTCTGATTTTTCACCTCTCCTTCATAGACTAATTCACCGGCAATATTGAATATCTTCAAATTAACGGTTCGGTTATTTGGAATGTTAGTAAAGTGAACTGTATCGCCTTTATGTGCAGGATTGGGATAGGCAATCACTGACTCTAAATTCTCATATAGCCTCGGCACTGTAATAGTTACCTCATCATCTACAACATCAGGGAGTATAATCTCAGGCTTCTGCTCCTCATTTATCCACTGTTCAACAAATATTGTCTTGCGATTGTCGTCTTCATCATAGTCAAATTCAATCGTAGAATATCCACCACCTTTGATTACCTTAAATGGAATAGTTGCCAGTAGCCCGCTGTCCTGCTCGGTTTCAGGACTCCATAACAAGAGGGTATAATCAATCAACCCTTGTGTATTATCCACATTGTATATCACTACCTTATCTGCTTGTTGAGAGAACTCGCCTGGGATAACGCCAATAACCTGTAATATCTCAGAATTAAATCCTAAGTGCATCTCACCTCCAAAGTAATTTTTCGCATCATTTATGAACACCTTAAGCTTGATAATATCGCCGAGTCTGAGGTCGTTTATATCTACATCATCCACCGCTTCAATCTCAAATGATAGAGTAATCCTTTCCGCGGTCATCCTTTTTTCCTTCATTGCCGCCATAGCAGGACTTCTCATTCTCCCCGCCTGGGTTCTACCATAGTTATAGTAATAGACCGGAAAATCCTTCACATTAACATAAGTATCGTGGTCAAAATCGCCTTCTCTATAGATTGTCCACCAGTCAGGGTCTCCTTGTGCCTCATATTTACCACAGGCATTAACAAAGTAAGGCCAATCTAAAGAATTCACCAAACCATCATTAGTTATATCTCCACTTAATAATGTTTTTGTGCCAATGTCCGTAGTATCATTAATTTGTGTTGGGCTAATGCAGGTACCAGTCACCGTTAATGGTGAAGCACCATAGGTATCAAAATATAAGGTATATGTGCCAACATTGATGTTATTAAGGATAAAGTAACCTTGAGGATTAGTCGTAGTGCTCGTGCCCAGTTCGGTAATTGTTATAGTAACTCCTTGTGTCCCAAGGAGGGTTGAAGTGCCCTGGTCAAGCAGACAAAAGCCTGCAATATTCCCAAATCGACGCAAGGAATGGGCAGTAAATTGACACGGCGAACCGGTTAGTCCGGTTGATGTAGCATTAACCGTATATGTTCCTGGTGGTTCTGTGCCTAAGGTAAGCCAGCCTTCAGCCCTCCCGGCAGAAGTAGTTAAAGTCTGGGTCGGTAAGATTGAGTAACCTGATGCACCAGATGGAACAGAAGTAATCATCCAGCCTACTTGCACATCCGGACAGGGATTACTATAGGTATCGATTACCTTAACCACGAATGGATTGGGTAAGGTTGTGGTGCAGGTTCCAATCTGATTATCACCAGAAACTTTGACCAGTTGTGTAGGCGTGCCAGGGGTAATAATTACCAAGGTAGTGGCAATGGCACCAAGGTATGTGGCGGTAATAGTATGTGTGCCAATGAAGTATGGAAAGAAACTATTAAGGGTAAATGAGCCTCCACCAGAAACCGTGAATGTCGTTGACCCGGTTACAGTTATAGTTGCCTCTGCACATACGGCATAACAATTATACACTGTTGGCACCCCAGCACGCACAACCGCATTCTGTGGTTCCACATAAAGAGAACCAATGATATAATAATTCCCACTCTCTTTCCGACAGGGTATCTCGTGAACATCTACATCTATCAGTATGGTATTGCGGTTATGCAAGGTATCCGAATCAAACACTACCGATGAACTCCCACTTGCCTTTGCACGGAACTTCACGGTGCAAAGTGTTCCTGAACCTGTAACAGAATCTGTTGCTATCCCAACAGCATAATCTATCGTTCCCGTCCCATTCTCAAATTTCTTTATCATCACCAGAGGATTAGGGATAAATGTTCCCGTCCCCATCTCTACTACCTCAAGGATAGCAGGATTAAAACTAAGATATGTCCCTGCAGTAATCAAGCGATTAACATTTACTACCTCGATATTGACGGTAAATTCCTGGTTTAAGGCAACATTCTGAGATGCCGGGATAATCCTTAAGATGGTTCTTGAGAAAATGTTAAATCTTGCCATTACCCAAATCGCCAGTCTATCGTCAAACGCAATTATAGTTGTTGTTCCCAGTGGCTGAGTATTTACCGTAAAGACACATTGGAAAACACCCATAGCATTACTCGTTCCTATAGCAATTGTCCGTGTGGTGCCAAAGGCAATTCGGATACAACTACTTGCCCCAAAACCATTACCCATTACCGTAACCTTAGAACCTATAGTGCCAGAAGTAGGGGTGACAAAGATTATATTTGGTAGGATAGTGAATCTCTCAGAAACTCTCTCTTGAGTTATCAGCCCTATAACACTAATGGTGGTATTTCCGAAAGGTTGGGTATTGACAATAAAGGTAGTGTTAAAATTACCATTCCCAGTTGTGGAGGCAGTTGTAAGCGAGACTACGCTTCCAAAACTTATCATTATCATTTCTGTTGCCCCAAATCCATTTCCTATGACGGTGACACTTGAACCTACAGTGCCTGCAATCGGACTTATAATAATACTTCCCCTGATAAAGAACAAGCTCATGGATTGTAGTCCTGATGTTAATCCATAACAGCCAATACTGGTAGTGCCGTGAGGTTGGATATCTACAGTAAAGAGTGCACTAAAAGTGCCCGAGGAATTAGAAAAAACAGTACAAATACTACGGGTCCGCCCAAAATCAATTCTAACTAATTCTAACGCCCCGTAGCCATTTCCCCAAATAGTTACCCTCGTTCCAACTGAACCAATGTACGGTGAAATACAGATAATACTTGACACAATACGAAATGTCCCAAATGCGCTCCCACCAGTAGAAAGTCCAGAAGCACGGATGGTAGTCGTGCCATAAGGCTGAGTATCTACAGTAAATGTAGTAGCAAAGGTCCCTTGAAGAGTAGCAGGGATGGATGTAATCATCAGTGTAGTCCCAAAGTCGATACGGACATCTTCATTTCCCCCAAATCCATTACCCCATACAGTAACTATACTTCCTACTGTGCCTGTTGTAGGCATGACCATAGTAATCTTTGGAAGGATATTGAAGGAAGTTGATGCACTTATGCCTGAGGTTAATCCGGTAGCCATAACTGTAGTAGTTCCATAAGGTTGGGTATCTGAAGTAAAGGTGCAAGAGAATGTTCCTCCCGAAGAAGAAGTAATAGTTGTAATTGTTATTTTATTTCCAAAATCAATTCTAATTAATTCTGTGGGGCCAAAATCTGTGCCTGTCAGTGTCACTATGCTTCCTACAGCACCAGAAGAAGGATTGATTATTATTTGAGATATACCTGTAATAATTCCAACATTACCATCTTCCCCGTTTAGCCTACCAAAACCTTTAACACCCTTCTCTACAGTTAATATTGCTTCTTGCCCTTTTAAAACAGAGGAGGCACATATCTTTATCCGTCCACCTCCACCTCCACCTCCACCTGATGCGGGATCCCACGCATTACCTCCTTTTCCACCATTAGCAGTAAGTACTCCGTTTATTGTCACCATTCCAGTGAGGCTTTTGATAAGGATGCCACCTCCACTTCCACCTCCCCCTCCCCCACTCCGTTGTGAACTTCCTCCATTCTCTCCTTTTCCATCCTCTCCATTCTGTCCATCCATTTTGATAGCTCCTTCTATAGTTATATTATTTTGAGCAATTAGGATAAGAGCTCCACCTCCATCTCCACCATTTCCACCTGAATCCCAAATATTAGCAGAGCCACCACCACCACCACCACCAGAACCTATCAACACCTCATTTTTTAAATCGTAACTATCTCCACCAATTCCATTTCCATGTGAAAAATTTCCACCATTTCCTCCTTTCCCACCATAACCTGCTCCTGCTCCTCCTCCTGCTGATCCATTTCCCATTCCGCCACCAGTCCCTTCACCATCTGCTCCTCTTCCATTTTGAGGCGGTCCTCCTATCCCTCCATAATACCCACTCCCGCTTCCAGTTATTGTTCCATGAATCTCAATAGTATTAGCTATAACTGAGACACTTCCATAATTATTTCCATCATAATCTTTAATATGAACTGTTACCCCTGATAGTACGGTAAATATATTAACATTAGTATGCACACCTGCAATTTCAGTATTTGCATTAATGATCCAATCTGCTCCTCCATGATCTCCTCCCTCAATATTATTCCACGCAAATCCTTTTCCAATTCCTCCAATTATTCCTATAACAACCAAACCTAAAAAAATTATCTTTTTCATTTTTTTTAAACCTCCTTTTTCTAATTAAAAAAATGTTATAAATCTTTAAGGTAAATCTTTGGAAATTAATTTTAATTCTATTTTATACTCCCCTTTTTCTTTCTTCCACATCTTCCCATTATCCATGGAAAAGTAAGATCTACCATAATTATAGCAGGCATCAATGGGGATATTTATATATCCGTTATCTTTGACCTGTAGAGTAATCGTATTTACTCCTTTTTTCAAGATAGAAGCATTTATAGGCCCTAAACTTACCTGCCCTACTATTCCACGCACTGCTTCATAAAGCGATTTAAACTCTAAAATAGGAAGAGCGTGGTCATTAAAGGTTGTCATCAACCTTCCCTCTTGACCGCAATTATAAGTAAGATTTAGATAAACAGCCTTTACCTTTGAAAGATCTGTAGTTATAATAATCTCTTTTTTTATCATCTTTTTATCAGAATCTATGGCAAATCCTCGATTATCCCGATTGCTGTTATCGGTAACAACAACCCCTCCTTCAACCGGTTGTATCTGTCCATAAGGATGTTTAATCATATGAATCTGGTCTATAATTGCCTGACTATAGACTGCGGTCGAAAATATCCCTACTATGATTAAAGAAAGTAATAGTTGTTGATACTTCCGAAGATAAAATTTCTTATATCCCCACCATAAAGTAAAAGCACTGAAGATAATTAATGGAGGTAATACCGGCGGACGATACCTCCCTACTACAAGAACAAGTATGACTGAAAAACTATAAATAATAATGAACAGAGGTAAAAGCAATAGTCTCTTAAAATCTTTTATTGATAACATAATTCCTGTCAGCCCAAGAATGGCAATCAAAGAGAAATCGGGTAAAATATTCAAAATAGATGCATATTTTTTAGTATCATCATAACCTACCTGATGAGGTATATCCCAATTACCCCAAAACAATAAAAACTTCTTGCCTAACAATTTTATATATCCCAATGGTTTTTCTCTCATAAACCTTAAGATATCTTCCATATAGAGGTTACCTATGTCTTTATTTTCTTTCATTGCTTTCTCTTCAAGTTGTCCCAGATAAGGCTGGCATAGATCTTCCCATCCCGGAGCATGTTCATTATTACCCTTCCACAGATTGAAAGGAGCTGAAGTTGTCAAAAGGATAAATTTTCCACTACTAAGATAATTTTTTACCGTTACAGGGGAAATGGTTAGCATCACCACAATTAAAAATCCTCCACTTGCCCAAATTGCCTTTTTTTTATCAACTGGTAAAACAAAGAATAACCACAGTAATACAAAAGGCAAAAAGAGGATTGTATTTGGTTGGGAAAGACACGCAAGCCCAAGAAAAATACCAGCTATTATTAAATCCCTCTTATTAAATCTATCCTTCAACCGAATAAGAAAATATAACGAAGCAATTGATAAAAAAGTACTTATGTTTGTAGATAAAAGCACACTGCTATAAAAAATTAATGTCCCACATATTCCTCCCAGTATCAAGCCAATTAACCCTACCTGGTAATTAAATAGCCGCTTACTCGTAAGATAAATCAATATGCATGTTCCAACATCTAATAAAACCTGGAGTATTCGAACCCCAAATAAGCTATAGTTGGTAAACCATAATGAGAAAGCAAACCAGTAATAATATAATGGGTTGTAATAAAAGGCACCTTTGAGAGATTCCCCCGCTAAAATCTCTCTTGCCGCCTCCCAATACATATATTGGTCTGTGCCAGGTAAAGGATGGTAAAATAATGGGTCATTTTTAGATAATTGAAGAAGATAGATTAAGCGTAAAATAAAGATTCCACCTACAATACATAAAATTAGCTGTCTCTGTTTGGTAAGTGTAAATATTTCAAGAAAAAGATATTTTCCTCTCTTGTTTGAATGATCATTTTTTACACTTTTACTTTTTTTCTTCTTCACTTACTCTTTCTCCTATGAGTAAGAATTAAAGGGATATATTTTGTCCTCTAAAACTTTGTTACTAATGATACCCGATGCGTATTATCCAGATCACCATAATCACAATAGGCATAATCAAGTCCTATGCCTGTGCCTGGTAATCTAAATCCTGCTCCAAAGGTTAAATCTGATGATTTTAATTCATCTTTAGTTAGTGTTTTATACCCTGCTCGAAGTGCGGCCATCTCTTTGAACCAGTACTCTGCTCCAAGGTTAAAATTCGTATCATTGTCTGAAGGAAAATTAACATCCAGACTCAATGTCAACGCCTTGTCTAACAATTTATATGCCCCACCAACCTTAATATTCAACGGCAGTGCATCTTTCTCACTGATAAATGCCTTTAGTTTAGGACCAAGATTTTGGATGTTTGCTCCAAAGGTAAGATTTTCTATAGTAGGTTTGTATAAACAACCGATATCTAAAGCGATACCGGTAGATTTTTCATTATCTATCTTCATCTGAATATACTTTAAACTCACACCTAAATTACAATTATCCTGAAGTTTTTTGGCATAAGAAAGGGTCAGGGCAATATCCTTAGCGTCATAATCACCTATCTTCCCATTTTGATCTATAGTTCTATCAATACTACCTGAATCTAAGAGTGTCAAACCACCACCCATAATCCCACCCATAATTTGTTGTGGATGGATGTAGGCAAGATAATTGTAGGTAATTTCTTCTAACCAATCTGCATACATAAAGGTCGCCTGTCTGTTTTTGACATCAGCGATACCTGCGGGGTTCCAATACAGGGCATTAATATCATCCGCAATAGCGACAAAGGTTTCGCCCATACCAATTGGTCTTGCTCCCTGACTCAATTTCAAAAATACCGCCCCTTTTTCTCCTGGTGTCTTTGACAAACAATAATCCGCTGAAAAAAACATAACTCCTATGACTATTAAACTTATTATCCTTTTCATTTTTTCGCCCTCCTTTTGCCTTTGGTAAAAGATATATAAGTTTTAAACTTAACTTCTATTATAACACATATTTTCCAATTTGTCAATACCTCATTTATAAAAATTCAGTTCTGAGTGTATAGGATCAGACCTCGAAAGCAGAATTATATCTTCTACCTTCTTTTTGTAAACGGATTAAACAGATTTTTTTTAGTAAGCGAATTAAGCGGATTGAGCGGATTTTTTTATTTCTTTTTCCGCTAAATCCGTTAAATCTGCTTACTAAATAGGAAATTTCCACCCCCCTAACCCCCGCCAGCGGGGGACAACCGATATCTTCAGGTCTTATAATTCCTGTCACCTCCCCTAACCGCCGCCAGCAGGGGACAACTCGCCTCTGCTCTCTGCCTTCTGTCCTCTGCCTTCTATCTTCTGACCTCTGTATTTATCCGTGCTAATCCGTGTTAATCAGCGGCTGAATAGTTATCTTTACTTTTTGTCTTTTGTATTACACCAGGCACATTTTAACTTATTAACTCCATAAACTCTATTAACTTCCTAACTTCTCTCCACATACCATTTTTTCGTAAATTCTTGATATTCTTTGCTTTTTTCCTTTATATTCCGCCACCAGGATTCATTGTTAATATACCAATCTATGGTTTGTTTTATGCCTTCCCGGAAACTAACCGTTGGATGCCAACCAAATATTTTTTTTATCTTACTGGTATTAACGGCATGACGCATAACATGACCGGGGCGGTCTGTGACAAATTGCATCAAAGATTCATTTTTTCCTACGATTTGTAAAATTGTTTTACCTATTTGTAAAATATTAAACTCCTCCCCGCCTCCAATATTAAATACCTCACCATCCTGACCTGCGGTATGAAGTAATAAATCTAAGGCTTCACAATGGTCAAGCACATATATCCAATCACGAGTATTTATACCACTTCCATAAACAGGCAATGGTTTATTTTCTAATGCATTGGAAATGAATAAAGGGATGAGTTTTTCGGGGTATTGATATGGACCATAATTGTTGCTACAACGAGAGATGACAACCGGAAGTTTATAGTTTGTGTAATAAGAATATGCTAATCTATCAGCCCCGGCTTTACTTGCCGCATAAGGAGATTTAGGCATTAAAGGGTCTGTTTCTAAGGAAGGCCTGCCCTCTCCGTTAGGGGATTTTGCTTCACCATAAACCTCGTCTGTAGAAATATGTAAAAATCTTTTAATATTATGCTTTTTAGCAGATTCAAGCAATATATATGTCCCATAAACATTTGTCTGAATAAAGGTTCCTGCCTCTAAGATTGACCTATCGACATGGGTTTCAGCGGCAAAATGAACGACCGCATCAGTATCTTTCATTAAACTATCCACTATCTCTTTATCACAAATATTTCCCTGATGAAAAGCAAATTTTGGATTTTGAAATATATCCTGTTCAAAATTATCCAGATTTCCCGCATAAGTCAGAGCATCTAAAACCGTTACTTGATAATCAGAATACTTTTTCAGGATATACTTGACAAAGTTACTGCCAATAAATCCCGCGCCACCTGTAATTAATAACCGCATTTTTTAGCACCTCCATTTTTAGTAAGCGTTCAGGGTGTCCGTAAGGAAAAATGGAAAAGTAGGGAAAAAGGGGAAAAATATTAAAGAATTTCATTTCAAATTTTTGGAGTCCTCAATTCCTGGTAACCGTTCACCGCACAGACACAAAGACACAGAGAAAAACACACCCCTAACCCCTCTCAAAAGGGGAAAATCTATGGACAATACGCAACAATTCCCTCTCTGATTTTCATCAGGGCAAACTCTTGAGTTCAGCAACATTAAACTTGCCCTGATGAAAATCAGGGATGGATTAACAAATCTGGCTTGCCTGTTAAACATTCGGCACGCAGGTCATATGTCTTTCAATAGCTGCACCAATAATCTTTTCTGTTATCTGATTTATTTCCATATCTTCTCTGTTCCTCTGCGTCTCTGCGGTAAATTACCCCCTGAACGGTTACGGATTTAGATTTGAATTCCTCGACAAATGAATTACACCATCTTTGACTAAATTATCTCCGAGATACATCACAAAAGGTTCATCCTTTATAAAATCCTGGCTTATTTTCACCGCATGAGCTAAACCTAATGGTGCCTCCTGTTCAATATAGGTAATCTTTACTCCCCATTTAGTTCCATCCTGACAGGCAGATTTAATCTCTTCTTTAGTGTCCCCAACAATTATTCCGATATCAGTAATTTGTGCAGATTTTAAAGCCTCTATGCCATAAATAGGACAGGTTTATTGGCAACAGGAATAAGTTGCTTAGCCGAGGTATGGGTAATAGGTTGCAATCTTGTTCCTGCTCCGCCACTTAAAATCAATCCTTTCATTTCTAATCCTTCTTTACTTTTTTATTTTTGCTTTACCTTTTGTATTATTTCCAATAATATCTCTTTTGCCTTTGAAAAGGCAATGAAACGATGACTGATTTTATTTTTTATCTCACTCCCTAATTCTCCAAAGGTTTTGTTAAATCCGTCAGGAATAAATATTGGGTCGTAACCAAATCCATAATTCCCTTTTGAAACTAAACTTATCACCCCTTCACATTCTCCAGATACAGTCATTATCTCTTCCTTAGATATAGATATTGCTACAACACACTTAAATCTTGCCCTTCTTTGTGAAACAGAAACTCCTTTTAATAACTCTAATAACAGTTGATTCCTCTCTGCATCTAAAAGTTTTTTTCCTCCAAACTGCGCAGATTTAACACCCGGGGCACCCCCTAAATAATCTACTTCTAATCCTGAATCATCAGATAAAGTTATTTTCCCGGTTAATTCAAAAATACACCTTGCCTTTTTCACCGCATTTTCTTCAAAGGTAATTCCATCTTCAATAATATCTGGCAAAGCAAAAAAATCACTTAAAGATAAAATTTTAATCTCTAAATCTTCTAAAATCTTCTTTATTTCTGCTATTTTACCCTGATTCTTAGAGGCAATTATTATTTCCATAATGTACCTGTTTAGCGTGGTCAGAGAGCACAAATGAATGGTACTGACTTAGTGCGAAACCACTTCAAACACAAGAAGTTGTGTAATACAAAATCAAAAATTAAATATTAAAATGCAAAATGACATATCAAATATCAAAATGCAAAAAGCAAATATAAAAATTACATATCAAAATGTAAAATTATCTCTTTCCTTTCAGCATTAAAATACTTGAAGCAAAGATATTACCAAATTCCTCCAACTCTTTGAGAAACATTATCCTTTGGCAACTTATCGATGAATCCTATAAGTCGCAGAGTAAAGTTATACAGTCTTTTCTCAAAGTCCTTTTTGAAATTTGATTTGTAATTTTGCATTTTGATATTTGATTTTTGATATTTATTTGTTGTTTCCCCCAAATCCTATTTTGCAGAACCCTATACACCAACTGAACGGTTACAAAAATCTTGACTTCGTGTTTAATTTATTGTCTTACAAGTATTTTTGCATTCGGGGCACCCACAGAGTGGGTCGTGTCCTTTTGATTTTTACATTTTGATATTTGCATCAAACTCAGTGAACCATAGTCACAGTTCACTATTCACTTTTCACTATCTCTCTACAACTTGTTTCTGAATAGTTATCAATTCATTAATTCCTTTTTTGGCTAAATCAATCAAAGTATTCAGGTCTTCAAGAGAAAACGGGTTACCTTCGGCAGTGCCCTGTATTTCAATAATCTTTCCTTTTCCGGTCATAGCCAGATTAACATCTACCTGAGCAGATGAATCCTCTTCATAGGTTAAATCTAACAAAGTTTGACCTTGAACAATACCAACACTTGTTGCGGCAACAAAATCCATTATGGGAAATGTTTTAATTTTGTTTGATTCTTGTAATTCTTTAAATAGTTCCACCATAGCGACAAAGGCGCCCGTTATAGATGCCGTCCGAGTTCCACCATCAGCCTGAATAACATCACAATCAATGTGAATGGTTCTTTCTCCAAAATTATTCAAATCAACAATTGCTCGTAGGCACCTACCTATTATTCGTTGAATCTCATGGGTTCTCCCACCTACTTTTCCTCGCGAGGATTCCCTCTCAGTTCGAGTCAAGGTAGAAAAAGGCAACATAGAGTATTCAGCATGTATCCACCCCTGATTTGTTCCCTTTAAAAAAATAGGCACTCTGTCTTCAATTGTTGCGGCACAAATCACCTTTGTATTACCCACCTCGATTAAAACTGAGCCCCGAAGATGTTTAAGATAATGTGGTGTAATAATTACTGGACGCATTTGATTTTCTTCTCTTCCATCTTTACGTATCATCTCATCTCCTTTTGTTTGGTAACCGGTGATTGGTAACTGGTAATTAAATACCGTTTGGCTGAGCTGACGACGAATCTATTTAACCAGTTACCAGTTACCAATTATCCGTTTGTAGGTTACGAAACCTGATGATGCCCCGTGTAAAACTTACTCAACACTACAGATAGTAATTAGTTAATAGTTACCACCAGTTTATTTCCAGCCTGCTAATTTATGCACCTGCGGAATAATTCTAACTATACTTAATTTTTTATTCGCCTCTGCTTGATATTGAAGTAATTCCTGTAATGATAAATTATTATCCAATGGTTGAAGCACTAATGGGATATTACTACTTATTTCTTTTACCAAAAAAATAGCCCTTCTAAACTCATCCATCACCATTTGAGCACCTGAAATTATTTTTACAAAAACCTCCTTTTTATTAGCTATCCTTAAAAATTTTTCGTGTTCTTTCCAGAATGGTTTTAGCCCGGTCAAAGAAGGTAATTTAATATCCATAGCAATTATATCAATAAGATTAATAACCTGCTCTAATAGGTGAGGTAATGTTCCATTGGTTTCAAGATATATTTGTGTTTTATACCCTTTCTTTATTTCTCTTAGCAGGCGTTTTAAAGAATCAATTTGAATTAACGGTTCTCCGCCTGTTAAACAAATCATTGAATAATTTAGAATATCTTCTTTTATTAATTCAATTAAGGTAGAATTTGCCACAGGATTAGAAATCCTATTTTTTTTACCTTGAGTTATTATTTCGCATTCCTGAGGTATGAACAAAGATTGTGTAGTATCACAGAACTGACATCTTAAATTACAACCTGCAAATCTAATGAAAACTTGCGGTTGTCCAATGTATATACCTTCTCCCTGTATGCTGGTAAAAACCTCAACTAAATTCATTTTACTTTTTTAAAATTGTAATACGAATAATGTTTCGCTTTGTGATTTGTAACAAGATTTTAAAGGGTCCATTTTTATCACTCCCCCTCTAATTTCCTCTGAAAATCAGGTCTTCTGTCCCAATTTCTAATTTCAAACCGCAGATAACTTAACACATAAAATCCCAACATTAAATCAACCTGTCTTTAATCATATCATAATCACCCATTTTTGTCAATAAAAAATATGTTGACAAAATTCATTTATTAGAATATAATTTTTAAATTATGAGTGTATTAGTTGTAGGAACTTTAGCCTTAGACTCAGTAAAAACACCTTTTGGCGAAGTAAAGAATGCCCTTGGAGGCTCAGCGGTATATTTTTCATTAGCCGCAAGTATTTTCACTCAAGTAAAATTAGTTGGGGTTGTTGGAATGGATTTCTCGGATGAAGCTCTTTTACTTCTAAAAGAAAAAGGAATTGATTTAAATGGGTTACAAAAGATAAAAGGAAAAACATTTCATTGGAAAGGAGAGTATCATTACGACTTGAATGCGGCAATTACGATTGATACTCAATTAAATGTCCTTGAAAACTTCTCCCCTAAAATCCCATTACAATATCAAGATACTGAATTTATTTTCCTGGCTAATATTGACCCTGATTTGCAATTAAATGTGCTCCAACAATTGCACTCACCCAAATTAGTCGTAGCGGATACAATGAATTTCTGGATTGAACGAAAAAAAAATGCCTTATTGAAACTTCTAAAAAAGATTGATATAGTCGTGTTAAATGATGGGGAAGCAAGACAATTAACCAATGAACCTAATTTAATCAATGCGGCTAAAAAAATACTCTCATTAGGTCCTAAACAAGTCATCATTAAAAAAGGTGAGCATGGTTCATTAATGGTTTCATCCTCAAATTTTTTCTCTGCCCCTGCCTATCCATTAGAATCCATTTTTGACCCAACTGGTGCGGGCGATTCATTCGCAGGTGGATTCGTTGGATATTTAGCCTCTCATAAAAACTTAAGAGAACCAGAAATGAAAAAAGCCATTATTTATGGGACTACTATTGCCTCATTTACCGTAGAAGATTTTAGTATTAATAAATTAATTAATTTAACTAAAGATGATATAGAAAAAAGGTATCGTCGAATTAAAAAAATTACGCATTTCTAGTGTCGTGTTGAACAAATAACGCACGGAATTTGATTGTGGTAACTGGTGATTGGTAACTGGTAATTAAATACCATTCACCACTTACCATTTAACCAATTACAAGGAAAACTCTCAAGAAGTAAGAAGTGGGAAGTCCGAAGTTAATATAAGAGGAATCAACTTCTTTTCTTACTTCTCACTTTCTACTTCTCACTTCCTGCTTAAAAAAGCTGCGGGTAAAGAAAATTTGTCTATTGGACAAAACCAATAAAATCAACATTTAATTTTATCCAATAGTGTTGCGAATTGGAAAGAAGAAACGCTCATGCCCCTACAGGGCACAAATGACGATGAAAAATAATAGCACGCTGACGATGCGGATATTCGCGGATATAAGATAGGAGATAGAAGGTGGGAGATGGAGAGATAAGCGTGAGGAGTGGTGTTTTCTTTACTTTCTACTCTCTACTTTCTACTCTCTACTTCCTATTTTCAGAAGAACTGCTTAAAAATGACAGGTAAAATTTATGTAATTGGCATAGGTCCTGGTGACCCTGAATTATTAACCCTTAAGGCTGTCCGAATCCTCAAGGAGGCACCCTGCATTTGTGTCCCCAGAGGCAAAGAAGATGGCAATAGTTTAGCTTTAACAATAGTTGAAAAGGCAATAGACCTCCAGGGGAAAGAGATAATCCCTGCCTATTTTCCTATGAGAAAAACCCGGGACAGTCAGAAATCAGGACAGGACGAGATTGAGTCCAGATGGAACGAGACAATTGAAAAGATATTGAACAGGATAAACAGGGGAATGGATGTTGCTTTTATTACCCTTGGTGACCCGACAATTTACAGCACCTTCTTTTACCTATATCCCAGGTTGCTTGAGTTATCTGATGAGATAGTAACAGAGATTATTCCGGGGGTCTCATCGATAACAGCGGGAGGAGCTAAGGCTAAACTGCCGTTGACTCTGGGTGATGAAACACTGATGATTGTCCCGGCAAACTATATGTCTCGCGTAAAAGAGTTACTTCTGCGGTTTGACACCATAGTTTTAATGAAAGTTAATAAGGTCTTTGATGAAGTGGTGATACTTTTAGAAGAAATGGGGACTCTTGATAAGGCAATCTATGTCTCGCGGGCTGGGATGACGGATGAAAAAATAATTAGAGACCTCAAACAGGTTAAGGAAACAGACCTTGATTATTTTTCCTTAATCATAGTAAAAAAATGATGAGTAGTATTATGGAGTGCATTGACAGGGTCAAGTATGGGTTTGGTATTGAGGTGAAGATATGAGTAAGGTTTATTTTGTTGGTGCGGGTCCTGGCGACCCGGAATTAATAACCATCAAAGGTAGAAATCTGCTTGATAAAGCAGATGTAGTTATCTATGCCGGGAGTCTGGTTAATCCACAACTCCTTGAAGGTATCAAGGCAAAGATATATGATTCTGCCGGGATGACACTTGATGAAATCATAGATGTAATCAGATGTTCCGTAAATGGTGGCAAGATGATTGTCCGTCTCCATACAGGCGATACATTCCTGTACAGTGCCATATCAGAACAAATAGAAAGATTACGGGCATTGAACATAAAATATGAGGTTATACCAGGTGTATCTTCGGCATCATCTGGTGCGGCAATACTTGGTCAGGAACTTACCATACCAGAGATAAGCCAAACCCTAATATTTACCCGCCTTGAAGGCAAAACGAAAGTGCCAAAGGCAGAAAAAATGAGCAAATTGGCTAAACATAAAGCAACTATGGTGATTTTTTTGAGCGTCGGAATGATTGAGGATGTCCAGAATGAACTCCTGCAGGGCTATCCTGAAGATACACCAGTTGCGGTTATCGAAAAGGCATCCTGGGACAACCAAAGGATAATAAGAGGGAAATTAAAAGAAATGGTAGAAATGGTCAAGAACGCCAAAATTAAAAAGACCGCCTTGATATATATTGGCGAGGCACTGAAAGCCTCAGAAAAATCATTAGGAAAGGAATCAAAACTTTATCATAAAGATTTCAAACATGTATGCCGAAAATAAAACCGTAATACTTTACATCACAAATAATGGTAGAAACCTTGCACAACGGATTAAGGGACTTTATCCAGATGCCCAAATCCTAAAATTTCAATCTGCGGCTGTTTCTGAAATATGGAATGAATGCAAAAACCTTATTTTTATTATGGCTTGTGGTATTGTGGTAAGGACGATTGCTCCATTGATAAAGGATAAAAGGACAGACCCGGCTGTAGTTGTGCTTGATGAAAAGGGAAAGTTTGCCATCAGTCTCTTGAGTGGACATCTGGGCGGAGCAAATAAAGCCGCAAGAAATATCGCAAAATTCCTTGATGGTCAGGCAGTTATCACCACGGCATCAGATGTTGACAATATATCCCATAGCAAATTGGTGATTGGTATTGGCTGTAATCGCGGCACATCAGAAAATGAAATAGAAAAAGCAGTAAGAAAGACATTGGCAAAACATAATTTCTCATTTACTGATGTCATATCTATTGCTACCATTGATATAAAATCTCAGGAACCAGGATTAGTGGCATTTGCCCAAAATTACAACCTCTTGACTCAGACATTCTCTACGGACGAACTCAATTCAGTAAAGGGGATATTGAAATCTGAGTCTGTATTTAAGTCCACCGGGGCAATAGGTGTCGCTGAGCCAGCCGCACTACTTGCCTCAAAGGCAAACAAACTGCTTATACCAAAACAAAAGATAGGAAATGTAACGATAGCCGTGGCAGAACACAAAACAGAAGAAAAAGGGGAAATATACATTGTCGGTGTAGGCCCCGGTGATAGTGAACATATTACACCTTATGCCCAGAAGAAAATCAGAAATTCTGAGGTTATTGTAGGATATAACAGTTATATCAACCGCATAGCAGAACTGATTAAAGATAAAGAAATCATCTCTACGGGGATGACGCAGGAACTAAAGAGATGTCAAAAGGCAGTAGAATTGGCTATTGCCGGCAAAACCGTTTCAGTCATCAGCGGCGGTGACCCTGGCATTTACGCTATGGCTGGATTGGTGTTTGAAATTATCAAAAAACAGAACTTTCCTGAAATTAATATTGAGGTTGTGCCGGGCATTTCTGCCTTGAATGCCTCTGCGGCAAGACTGGGTGCACCGTTGATGCACGATTTTGCCGTTATCAGCTTATCAGACAGACTTACCCCATGGGAATTGATTAAAAAAAGGCTTGAGTCAGCGGCTATGTCTGATTTCGTTATCGTCTTTTACAATCCCAGAAGCATTGGCAGACAAAAACAGATTAATAAAGCCAGAGAGATTATCTTAAAATACAAAACCCCAGAAACACCAGTAGGAATTGTAAAAGGGGCAACGCGAGATAACGAAAAGATAATTATCACAAATCTTAAAGATATGCTTGATTATGAGATTGACATGCAGACAACAATAATAATCGGCAATTCACAAACCTTTCTATGGAATAACCGGATGATAACACCAAGAGGATATGAAGTACCGTTTTACCCCCCTCAAAATTTAACTTGACAATTTACTTTTATTTTGATAAAATAAATACAAAGTTATTTTGCCCACATAGCTCAGTAGGAAGAGCGCGTCCTTGGTAAGGACGAGGTCACCAGTTCAATTCTGGTTGTGGGCTCCAAGAAAATTTTGGATTTATGTTTCAATCCAAAATCTAAAATAAAAGCTCGCGGATAAAAAATAAGTAATCGGTTAAATAATAATGGGTAACTAATTACCATTTACCAATTACCAAATAGGGCTTCACGAAATTCCCTCACCCAAATATATAGAAAAGATTAGAGGTGGAGGACAGATATTCCCCCTTAATAAAGGGGGTTAGGGGGTTGTAAGTATATAAAGGGGGTTAGGGGGTTGTAAGTATGAAGATTCATTACAATCCGAAATTGAAAACTTACGCCAGAGAACTTAGAAAGCAAGGGGTTTTATCCGAAGTATTGCTTTGGAAGTATTTGAGAAGCAGAAAGATGAATGGCTATCAGTTTATGAGACAAAAGCCTATTGGGGAGTATATTGTTGATTTTTATTGTAGTAAACTAAAACTGGTAATTGAAATTG
>JBFLYA010000026.1 GCA_040757115.1 bacterium
ACTAATAATTAATTTTTTAATTTTATTTTCAACCCCCACCCCCCAATCTTGGGGGCTTTAATAAGGAATTAGGATTGTGGCATTCAAAATGACCAACAATATATATTATACGAGGACGATGAAAATGTAGTTTTGTAACTCAAGCAATTACAATAACTTACGAACATTTTCAGGGGAAACGCTCATGAGTCTGCGACTCACAAATGACGATGAAAATTAATGGGACGCAGATTTACAGGATTTACAAGATAAAAACATCAAGAAACTCTAAGAAAATAACTATAGAAATACAATAATAAAAAATTAATTTTAATCCTGTTCATCTGCGAAAATCTGCGTCCCATAAAATTAGAACCTGAAACACTGTAGATTGCGGATTAAAAAAGAGGTAAGGCTTGATGAAAAAGATGAATAAAACAGAAATAAAACTTGAGCTGAAGGAAAAATGGCAGACTTTTACAGAATGGTATGGATTGGCTGGTAATGCAATCTTTTCAATCATAGAGGATAGGCAGGGCAACTTATGGTTTGGAACTAATGGAGGGGTAACGATGTATGATGGGAAGGATTGGAAAACTTGGACAACCAGGGATGGATTGGCTAGTGATGCAGTCCGGTCAATCATAGAGGACAGGAAAGGCAATCTATGGTTTGGAACTTGGGAAAAAGGGGTAAGCAGGTATGATGGAAGAAAGTGGAAAACCTTTACAGAAAAGGATGGATTGGCTCATAATTGGGTCACTTCAATCCTAGAGGACAGGCAGGGCAATCTATGGTTTGGAACTGATAGAGGGGTAACGATGTATGATGGAAGGAAGTGGAAACCCTTTAGGAAAACCTTTACAGAAAAGGATGGATTGGCTAGTAATGCAGTCTGGTCAATCATAGAGGACAGGCAGGGCAACCTATGGTTTGGGACCACTGGAGGGGTAAGTATGTATGATGGGAGGAATTGGAAAACCTGGACAACCAAGGATAGATTGGCTGGTGATAGAATCCTTTCAATCCTAGAGGACAGGCAAGGCAACCTATGGTTTGGAACTTGGAGAGGAGAGGTAAGGAGGTATGATGGGAAGGATTGGAAAACTTGGACAATCAAGGATGGATTGCATAGTAATAAAGTCCATTCAATCCTAGAGGACAGGCAGGGCAACCTATGGTTTGGAACTGATAGAGGAGAGGTAAAGAGGTATGATGGAAGGAATTGGAAAACTTGGACAACCAAGGATAGATTGGCTAGTAATGAAGTCCGGTCAATTATAGAGGACAGACAAGGCAATCTGTGGTTTGGAACTGATAGAGGGGTAAGTATGTATGACGGAAGGGATTGGAAAACCTGGACAACCAAGAATGGATTGGCTGGTAATATCATAGAGGACAAGCAGGGTAATCTGTGGTTTGGAACTTGGGGAGGAGGGGTAACGATGTACGATGGAAAGGAGTGGAAAACCTGGACAACCAAGGATGGATTGGCTGGTAATATAGTCCTTTCAATCATAGAGGACAGAAAGGCTAATCTATGGTTTGGAACTTATGGAGAAGGGGTAAGCAGATACACCCCAACCCATATCCTGGCAAAGGGCTACATGGATGATAACAAAGGCTTGCTTTATCCGGTTATCTACCAAATATTTGAGGAGGCAAAAGAGCCTTCCTCTTCTCTCAAAGACCTTTGTGAGCTTTACCAGCAGGAAGGCAATCAACAATTTGTCAATATCCTTAATGTCTATTACCAACTAAGCTTGTTTACAGAGACCAGCAGAGTAGGTGGAATGATTGCCAGACTAACCCAGAATCCCAAACCTATTCTATCAAGGCTGGTTGAGATACTTGCAGAGGCTAAAGGGCTTCCTCATGGTGATGAGGTTTATCTTACCTACAAAGTCTTCTATCAGCTTACCAATTGCCGGGCAATTGAGGATATTATCATCACCAGGGTTGATCTAAATAAGCTGTTTAAATGTGAAGATGTATTGCGGAAAGGGACAATGAATGCTTTCAAGGGATTGAATGAGATTATAGAAGCCCTATCTAAGTATGAAGAGGTAGAAGAGGTTGAGGCTAAATCAAGCTATCTTACAGGTTCAATAAGTTTATGTGAGGAGGCAACAAGGTTTGTTGATAAGGGGGTTTTAGAGCCAGAAAGGACACTTTTGCTCTATCTCCTTCCCCAGATTAGGGAAATCATTGGAAGGGCACTTAAAGCCCTTACCGGAAGGGCAGAGATTGTATGTGAGCTTAAGACAAAAGAGATGCCATTCAGGGATGAGATAGAGGTAGTCTTAGAGGTTAGGAACATAGGAAATAGTGTAGCAGATGATATAGATATTGAGATTTTAACCTCTAATGATTATAAGTTTGGGATGACGGGGATAGCTGTATCTCCTATTTCTCCCAGGAAAGCTAGACAGGTCTCCTTTAGACTTAACCCTCTGAAAAAAGGGCAAATTAGATTGCAATTCAGGATTACCTACAGCGACTTTGAGGCAAAGGGAAAGACAATAGATTTTGCTGACCAGATAAGTTTTATTGAAAGGCAGGAGACAGAATTTAGGGAGATTGAAAGTCCTTATATAACTGGTCTTCCTCTTGCTCCCCAGAGCACGCTTTTCGTTGGTCGAAGTGAAGCGTTTGACTTCATAGAGCGATACTTAAAATCGGTCTCCAAAAAGAATATTTTAGTTCTTACTGGCCAGCGAAGATTAGGAAAAACCTCTTTGCTTAATCAAGTAATCGTCAAATTTAGCTCTAATTATCTCCCTGTATTAATAGATGTTCAGGGAATAGACAGTGATTCAACAGAGGCTAAGTTTCTGCTTACGCTTTCAGAAAAGATTCAAGAGTCAGCAGAAAATCAGGGAATTGAGCTTGAGCTACCCCCAAAAGAAGAATTTTATGAAAGACCCGCTTCTACCTTTGAGCGATTGTTCCTAAAAAAGGTCTATAAGCTATTGGGAGAAAAACAAATTCTTCTTATGTTTGATGAATTTGAGAGTTTTGAAAAAAAGGATGGATTGATGAGGGAAGATATATTCGATTATCTTCGCCACTTAATGCAACATACTCAGATTTCCTTTATCTTTACGGGCACCCATCGTTTAGAAGAAATGACTGGTAATTACTGGAATGTTTTATTTAATATAGGACTTTACCATCAGATTGGGGTTTTGAAAGAAAAAGAGAGTATCTCTTTAATCGTTAATCCAACAAAACAAGCTATGACATACGATAAGTTAGCTATTGACCGGATACTCAACCTGACTGCAGGACATCCTTACTTTATCCAGCTCATCTGTGATGAATTGGTCCATTTGCATAACAGAGAAAGAAAAAGTTATATAACCATTGAAGATGTAAATAATCAACTGGCAGAGATTATTAAATCAGGCTATAATCATTTTAAATTTATCTGGGATACAACTTCAAATAGAGAAAAGCTCTTACTCTCATTACTTCCCAAACTTCTTCCAATGTGGGAATCAAAAATTACCCTGTCAAATATTATCATTGCTTTAGCCGAAAATAAAATCCAGGCTAAAAAAGAGGATGTTACAGAAACATTAAGAAATCTTATGGCTAAAGAGATTGTCCAGGATATCTCAATAGATGGCATATCCGGTCATTATCGGTTCAAGGGGGATATTTACCGGGTGTGGTTAGAAAGGTATAAAAAGAGGGCGATAGATGAAGAAAAGATTACCTGGGAGGAAAATGATTGATGGAAGATAAAGAGACCTTAAGATGGTATCTTCAAAGGAAAGACAACAAACTCTATCGTAAATTTGCTTCCATTGTTGATGACCTTAAGCCAATTCTTAATAGAGCAAACCAACGCTACTATTCTGACCATGGGGAGGAGCACTGTAAAAATGTAGAGAAGAACTTAGATGAGCTTCTGCCAAAAAAGATAAAGAATGATATGCCTCCTGAGGAAATATTCTGCCTTCTTCTTTCTATCTGGTTTCATGACATTGGTTTGATTGTTGAAATGAAAGAGGAAGAACCCTACAAGGAAAGGAGAGCTACTCATTCAGAGAGGACATACAACTATATCCATCAAAATTATGAATACTGGAGATTAGATGAGCCTTATGCTTTTGCCATAAAAGAGATATGCTATGCCCATTCGGGAAGTATAGAAAAAATGAAAGAGATTAGCCAAAGCCCAATAATTATTGGTCGTTCTTATGTCAGAACTAAGTTTTTGGCAGGACTTTTGAGAATTGCAGATGAACTTGATATTGGCTTTTGGAAGGTTCCTGCTGAATTACTAAGGCTTTGGAAGGTGCCTGAGCAAGAGATGCCTTTTTTATTGAAAGACAGGCTAACCTCAGGAATAAAGATTGACCCTGACCTTTTTGAGATTAGAATTAACTTGCTCCTGAAGGAAAAAGATAGGGAATTTTCTGATAAGATTGAAGAAATGATAGAGAAAAAGATTAAGAATGAGCTTATCTGCCTTAGGGAGACTCTTAGAGAGAATAACTTAGGCTATAGGGATGTAGATATAATTGTAACAAATTTTGGTCTGCCAAAGACTGCTATACCCGAAGAAAAACCATCGCCACCAAAAATCATACCGGAAAATCCCTATATCTCAGGGGTGCCAATAAGAGAACCAGAGGATTTCTTTGGACGGCAGGAAGAGATAAAAAGGATAATTATGCGTCTAAATAAAGGAGAATCTTCCTCTATTATTGGCCCGAGAAAAATAGGTAAGACATCCCTTCTTTATCAACTTATCCATCCTTCCAAACTAAAAGAAGAATATGGAGTAAATCCTGAAGAGTATATATTTGCTTTTATTGATTTGCAGGGGAAAAGAGAATATACAGAGGCAGAGATGGTTAATCTTTTCTCTACACAAATAGGTAGAAAAGAGAACAAAGCCTCCTTTGAATCGCTTGCAAAAGGATTGAAAGGGCTTAAAAATAATGGGCAAAAGACAGTCTTTATCCTTGATGAATTTGAGAATATGTGTGAGAATAAGAAAATAACCTCCAATTTTTATGGGAATTTGCGGTCATTGAATCAGGCATTCTTATGCTCTTATGTAACCACTTCTATGAAATCATTGGCTGATTTGACAGATGATAAAGAGATAAAAGATTCTCCATTCTTTAATATCTTTGAATCCATCTACTTAGGGGTATTGACGATGGAAGAAGCAAAGGATTTAATAGTTCTTCCTGCAAAAAGAAGGGAATTGATTTATCTAAATACTCTCAGTTTATTCTGGGTTATACGGGTTATCACCCATTTTTTATTCAAGTTTTAGCCTCTTATATATTTGATGAGAGAATTAAAGGAGAACTAAAGGAGTAAAAGCTAAAGTGGAACTAAAGGATATAAAGAGAAGATTTATGGAAGATATGGTTGGTTTCTTCCGATACGACTGGAAACACAGGAGTAGTCTTGAGAAGGAGATTATAAGGAGACTTGTGGAAAGCCCAGAGGAAGAAAAACAAAGAATTATTCAACACTATCTGGATAATCATAGAAAAGCAGTAGATGACCTGGTGCGTGGTGGATACATCATTTACGAAGAAGAAAAATATAAACTGGTGCCGGCTTTTATAGAAGGCGGCCTTGATTGGTCTGGGTATGATGAGGAAATAGATGAGAGGATATTAAAAGGAGCAGGAACAATTGAGTCACTCCTGAGAAGACGCAATGAGATTGACGAGATAATAAGGAAGGAATATAAACAGAAAATTACGGTTATGTTCACTGATATTGTTGGCTCAACTGAATATTTTCTCACAAAGGGTGATATTGCCGGAAGGGCAATGGTGCAAAGGCATAATGATATGCTTTTCCCGATAATTGAGAAACACAATGGTAAGATAATCAAGACAATTGGCGATGCGATTATGGCAGGGTTTGAGAAGGCACAAAATGGGGTTCTTGTTGCAATTGAGATGCAGAAAGCTTTAGCAAAATATAACCAAGGGGCAGAGGATAAAATCCAGATTAGAATTGGTATTCACACAGGCTTGGCAATCACTGAGCCAGATGACATCTATGGCGATACAGTTCATATTGCCGCAAGGATTGAAGCATTGGCAGAAGGTGACCAAATTCTCATTTCTGGAGAAATATTCAAAGAGATTGAGCAAGAAGGGTTTAACCTCCGTTTCCATGGCAAATACCTGCTAAAAGGGCTGATAGAAGATGTGCCAATCTATGAGGTTCTTTGGGATGAGAGCCAAAAGCCAAGGAAACCTGAGATAAAGGTTAAGCCAGAAAAAGGACAGGTTAAAATGCCTCCCAGCCTGCATAACCAACTTCCACCTGAGCCAAATTTTGTGGGAAGGGTTGAAATGCTTAAGGCGATCACAGATTGGTACAAATCCCCTGAGGTAAAGATCGGCGCATTAGTTGGCTGGGGTGGGGTGGGAAAATCGGCATTAGTCAGAAAGTGGTATGATAGCTTAAAAGAAAATAACATCCATCCGGATGGCATATTCTGGTGGGATTTCTATAAGCTCCCTTCCCTTGACCATTTCATTGCCGCATTATTTGCTTATCTCTCTCAAGATAGATTCAAACTTGATGACTACAAGACATCATGGCAGAAGATAGACAAAATAAAAGAGCTTCTCCTTGAAAGGGAATATCTCATTATCTTAGATGGACTGGAACAGATGCAAAAATCGCAAACCGGCGAAGAATTTGGTAAGATGCAGCACCCAGAATTTACCGACTTACTCAAATACATTGCTGATGCAGATTTTAAAGGCTTGTGCCTGATCACTACAAGGTTCCCTTTAACTGACATCAAGAATTACCCAGGCTATCAAAAGATTGAGATAGAGGAGTTACCAAAAGAGGATACCTGGCTATTGTTTCAAAGAATTGGTGTAAGAGGAACAGAGGATGAGATAGATGACATCTGGAAAGAATTTAAGGGCCATACCCTAAGCCTTGTTCTTTTGGCAAATTATTTAGGCCCTGGTGGTGATATTAAAAAAGCAAAGGAAATTCCTCCATTCTATTCTGACCAGAAGGCAGGGGGTAAGGCACATCGAATCCTTCTTTGGTATGATAAGCAATTAAATGAAGAACAAAGAAGATTTATGAAGATATTCTCCCTGTTTAGGGGTGCAGTCTCGGAAAGGGAGTTTAAGGAGGTATTCCAAACCAGGGTAGATTTTCATTTCCAGAGAATGCTAAATGACCTTTGCCAGAGAAGGCTCATTACCAAAGGTTCTGATAATACCTACACCACCCATCCTTTAATCAAGGGCTACTTTGAGTCTATATTTGATAAAAAAGAAAAGAAGCTAACCCATAAAGCAATCTATGAATACTTTGGAAAGAAAGCGCCTGATAAGCCTGAAACATTAGACCAGATGCGCCCCCTGTTTGAGCAGGTATATCATGGATGTTCGGCTAGACTTTATGATAAGGTGGATGAGGATGTTTATTGGGGGAAAATTCAACGGAGAGAAGAAGGTTTTCTGGTATACAAACTTGGTGTCTGGGAAACCGACCTATCCCTTGTCAGAACCTTCTTTCCGGATGGTGATCTTTCAAAGATGCCCCTTGTAAGTGAGAAGAGGGTCCGGGGCTGGTTGCTCAATGAAGCAGGACTGGCACTTCTTAATACAGGCCGGCCAAAAGAGGCAGAGGAGCTTTTCGTTCGAAAGACAAATATGCAAATCGAAGACAAAGACCGGAAAAACGCCTCTGCGGGTTATCAAAACCTGGCTGACCTCTGGTTTCGAGTAGGTAGGCTCAAGGAGGCAAATGAGAGTGCGAAAAAGGCCATTGAGATGGCAGAGAAAGCAGAGTCTGAGCAGTATATCGTAATTTCAAAAGCCTATCTTGCCTGGATACTTCATCTTGCGGGCAAGGATGAGGAGGCAGAAAAGGAGTTTCAGCAGGCAGATGAACTTTCAAGAAAGATCAGTGGGTATCAGCTTTATGCTATGCGGGGAATTTTCTATGCTGACTTCCTCCTCTCAATCAAGCAGATTGATGAGGCTTTTGAACTTACCAAAGCAAACCTTAAGATCTGCCAGAGGAATAATTTTGTAAACGAGATCTCAAGATGTCACCGCTTACTGGGTGCAATTGAAAGGATAAAGGGGAAGCAGAAGGAAGCTGAGCCCCATCTTCAGGAGGCCCTTGAGATTGCCAGAAAAGTTGGCATGCCAGAGCTTGAAATCGAAGCCTTGCTTGAGTTGAGCAGGTTGTGGTTGGATATGAAAAGATATAAAGAGGCTATCTCTCAGGCAAACCAGGTCCTGAAGCTATGTGAAAGAACAGGCTTTTTACTCTACGAACCCGAGGCAGAGCTAATCTTAGCCAGGGCATATCTGGGGTTAAATGATCTTGACCAGACCAAAACCTTCGCCCAATCCGCTTACCAAAAAGCCAGCCAGATGCACTACCACTGGCCCAGGGTTGAGGCTGAGCAGCTACTGCGAAATCTGAATCCGTGTTGATTTGTGGGAATAGAAATAGAAAAAGTGTAGCCCAACATTCTATGTTGGCGGATAGAAATGGGGGATGGACAACTCAGGATAGAATCTTGGTATGTGTTTAGCGTGAGGATATTTTTTCCCGACGCTGAAGGCGTCAAACTTCACATAACCGTAGATGCAATCTACGGAAGAAACACATACATGCACTCTGCAACCCTGAAAGGGTCGAATTTTATCCCTCGTTTAAAATTCAACCCTTTCAGGGTTGAGAAACATCGTAGATGTCCATTTCCGTAGGTTTCACCTACGGTTATGTTCAAACCTTTCAGGTTTGTATCCAATGCATAAATACGCTAAACACATACTGGGCTACCAAGCTAATGTCAAAATGAGAACCGCTTTATGCCAGCCTATAGCGGTTATTAACTGGAAGTTTACATAGGATAATACCCATAAATAAGGCATGAGAATAATCGTTCCGTTAGGAACATAATATCGGTAGAATAGATAGCTAAATCAATCAGTTCCGTAGGAACGATATATTGGTAGAAATTATATTAATAATCAGGAAGAACATCACAAAAAAAAGAGTTTCAGTGAAGAATATAAAGAATTTTTGCGAGCATTTAACATTAATTATGATGAACGATATATTTTTAAACCGATTGAATTTTAACTATCTCATGCCTACGGCATTTATGTTTGTATGATATTTATTTCTACCGATATATTGTCCCTATGGGACATTATTTGTATGATATTTATTTCTGCTCTAATAGACCAGGGTGAGGAAAAGTTGATAAAGGATTTGTTTGATTCTATGCTCGCAGGCTGGAAAAAGAAAATACTAAATATCCTGAAGAAATTTGGAGGAGAAAGGATATTAAACATCTTAGAGGAGTAAAATCCATTAAGTGTGGAGGGGAAACGCTCATGCCCACAGGAAGTGGGCACAAACGAAGATGAAAATAAGTAGTAAGCGGATTTAGCGGATTGAGCAGATAAAAAATCCGATTAATCCGCTCAATCCGATTACTAAAAAATAAAAATCTGTGTAATCTGCGAAATCTGCGGATTATTTTCAGGGGAAATAGAATACCATGAACTACAGTAAAGCATATCCATATTTAAAGGCCCTTCTGGAGGCATTGATAGAGGTAATAAAGCTAATACCAGTGGTAGGGAACCCTCTTGCTAAGTTTATCTCATCCTTATTTGAACAACTCAAGGTTTGGGACAAGAAGGAGATTAAACAGTTCGAATCTAGTCTCCACAATCAGACTCCACCTGAACCAAACTTTGTAGGTAGAATTGAGATGTTAAAGGCGATCACAGATTGGTATGGCTCACCTAAGGTAAAGATAGGCGCATTAGTCGGCTGGGGTGGTGTAGGGAAATCGGCATTGGTCAGAAAGTGGTTTGATAGCCTGAAAGAAAATAACCTCCATCCGGATGGCATATTCTGGTGGGGATTCTATCGCAATCCTTATCTTGAGCGTTTCCTTGAGGCATTATTTGTCTATCTTTCCCAGGATAGATTCAAACTTGATGACTACAAGACATCCTGGCAGAAGACTGATAAAATAAAAGAGCTTCTTTTGGAAAGGGAATATCTCATTATCTTAGATGGCTTGGAGGAGATGCAGAAATCGCAAAGCGGTGAAGAATTTGGTAAGCTGCAACACCCAGAATTTACCGACTTACTCAAATCCATTGCTGATGCAGATTTTAGAGGCTTGTGCCTGATAACTACAAGGTTTCCTTTGACTGACATCAAGAATTACCCAGGCTATCAAAAGCTTGAGATAGAGGAATTATCCAGAGAGGATACCCGGCTATTGTTTCAAAGGATTGGGGTAAGAGGAACAGAGGATGAGATAGATGACCTCTGGAAAGAATTTAAAGGCCATACCCTGAGCCTTGTTCTCCTGGCAAATTATTTAGGCCCTGGGGGTGATATTAAGAGAGCAAAGGAAATACCGCCATTTTATTCAGACCAGGAGGCAGGAGGAAAGGCGCGCAGAATGCTTCTTTGGTATGATAAACAATTAAATGAAGAACAAAGAAGTTTTATGAAGATATTCTCCCTCTTTAGGGGTGCAGTCTCTGAAAGGGAGTTTAAGGGAGCATTCCAAACCAGGGTGGATTTTCATTTTCAGAGAATGCTAAATGACCTTTGCCAAAGAAGGCTCATTACCAAAGGCTCTGATAATACCTACACCACCCATCCCTTAATCAAGGGCTACTTTGAGTCTATCTTTGATGAAGAAGAAAAGAGGCTGACCCATAAGGCAATCTATGAATACTTTGGAAAGATGGCAAAAGATATGCCAGAGACACTGGAAGAAATGCAACCCCTGTTTGAGCAGGTATATCATGGATGTTCTGCTGAGCTTTATGATGAAGTGCTTTATGATGTTTATTGGGAGAAAATTCAACGGGGACAAAAAGGTTTCCTGGTATACAAACTTGGTGCCTGGGAGACTGATTTATCTCTTATAAGAAACTTCTTCCCAGACGAAGACCTTTCAAAGATGCCGCTTGTAAGTGAAAAGAGCAAACAGAGCTGGCTGCTCAATGAAGCAGGACTGGCACTTCTTTCTACAGGCCGGCCAAAAGAGGCAGAGGAGCCATTTTTGACAGCAGTCCGGATGGGTGTTGAGGCAAAAGACTGGGAAAACGCCTCTACGGGTTATCAAAACTTGACTGGCCTCCGGTTTCGAGCAGGTAGGCTCAAGGAGGCAAATGAGGGTGCCAAAAAGGCACATGATGCAGCAGAGAAGGCAGGGTCTGAGAAGAATATCCGTAATTCAAAAGCCTATCTTGCCTGGATACTTCATCTCTTAGGTAAAGATGAGGAGGCAGAAAAGGGGTTTCAGCAGGCAGATGAACTTGAAAGAAAGATCAGTGGGTATCGGGATTACAGTATAACTGGAGTTTTCTATGCTGACTTCCTGATCTCAATCAAGCAGATTGATGAGGCTTTTGAACTTACCAAAGCAAACCTTGAGATCTGCCAGAGTGAAAATTGGCCGGATGATATCTCAAGATGTCACCGCTGCTTAGCTGCCATTGAAAGGCTAAAGGGAAACCATAAAGAAGCTGAGACCCATCTTCAGCAGGCTTTTGAGATTGCTCGCAGGGTGGGCGTTCCTGATCTTGAAATCGAAGCCTTGCTTGAGTTGAGCAGGTTGTGGTTGGATATGAAAAGATATAAAGAGGCTATCTCTCAGGCAAACCAAATCCTGAAGCTATGTGAAAGAACAGGCTTTTTACTCTACGAACCCGATGCAGAGCTAATCTTAGCCAGGGCATATCTGGGGTTAAATGATTTTGACCAGACCAAAACCTTCGCCCAATCCGCTTACCAAAAAGCCAGCCAGATGCACTACCACTGGCCCAGGGTTGGGGCTGAGCAGCTACTGCGAAATCTGTAACCGTTCAGGTAATCCTTTACCGCAGAGACGCAAGAGTTCGCAGAGAGGAAAATATCTTTTTTTTCGTGTTTTTCGCGTTTTTCGGTGTTTAAAAAGGCTTAAAAACAGTTAGTCGAAAGTAAGTATTAAAAGATTAATAAACAGGGAAAGACCCGAAATGCACAAAAAAAGGAAATTTCTGTCTCTGGTGAATAGATTTTAATTTTTTCTCTGCGTCTCTGGTAACCGTTCACCGCAGAGACACAGAGACGCAGAGAAGAAAATTAAAATTTATGGACGATACGCTTAATCCCATCCTTGAGCACAGGAACATTAAAATTGATCAACAAACCTACCCTTTTATTTATCATTTTTAAGTAGGTTAAAAGCTGTGCCTCATGAATTGGAAGTAATTGCTCCACAGTTTTTAATTCTACCACAACTTCTTCTTCAACAAGAAGATCTAACCGATAGCCACAATCTAATCTAACTCCTTTGTATCTTACAGGTAATTCAACCTGCCTTTTAAAATGTAACCCTAATATTGATAACTCATAACATAAACATTCTTCATAGGCAGATTCCAACAAACCTGCTCCCAATGTTTTATGTATTTCAATGGCTGCACCAATAATCTTTTCTGTTATCTAATTTATTTCCATGTCTTCTCTGTTCCTCTGCGTCTCTGCGGTAAATTACCACCTGAACGGTTACAAAATTTGATTGACAGAAATCAGAAACTGTGATAGAATAAACTTGTAAAGTTAATGAAATAGGAGGAATGATAAAGATGATTAAGAAAATGATAGGTGGAGTAATATGTTTCCTTATTCTTACCCCTCAAGTTTATTCCGAGGAGGTTTATAAGATAGGAATTGAAGAGCGGCTCATTCGATTAGAAGAAGGACAGAAGGCATTGAATCAGAGATTTGATGATATGAATCAGAGATTTGATGATATGAATCAGAGATTGAACGATATGATGGGGATAATGCTTAGCGGTTTTGGGGTTTTGTTGGCTGGGATGTTTAGCCTGACTGGTTTTGTCATCTGGGACCGCAGAACGGCTATTGCCCCTGTGGCTAAGAAAACTCGAAAATTAGAAGAGGAAGAAGAGTTGATAGTAAAAGCTCTTTTAGAGTATGCAAATGTTGAACCAAAGATGCAAAAAGTACTCACCAGGTTAGGGCTTTATAAAAAGGAATTGCTTATCTCAACCTGAACTTAGGTAAATAAACGGGTAACTATTCCCCACGAAGGGCACGGAGAGCACGAAGTGAAATTTGATGAATTATCGAATTCATGAAGCTCAAATATTAACATATATGGTAATACGTCAGTTATTTGGGGAAATGAACATTAACCTGCGGAGGACAAAGCAATGAAAATAGTAGGCAAGTAGGTAGTAGGTAAGTAGGAAAGGGATAAAGGATGTGCACGGTATTCCTCTTCTGGGGGCAATGTCTCCCCCTTTCCTACTCTCCTACTTCCTACTTTCAGGAGAATCCCCCATTTCACTGACTCATTACCTTACAGGTCGAAAATATTTAAAATTTGATTGACAGAAATCAGAAACTGTGATAAAATAAAATTGTAAAGTTAATGAAATAGGAGGAATGATAAAGATGATTAAGAAAATGATAGGTGGAGTAATATGTTTCCTTATTTTTACCCCTCAAGTTTATTCCGAGGAGGTTTATAAGATAGGGATTGAAGAACGGCTCATTCGATTAGAAGAAGGACAGAAGACACTGAATCAAAGATTGGATGATATAAATCAGAGATTTAATGATATGAATCAGAGATTTGATGATATGAATCAGAGATTGAACGATATGATGGGGATAATGCTTAGCGGTTTTGGGGTTTTGTTGGCTGGGATGTTTAGCCTGACTGGTTTTGTCATCTGGGACCGCAGAACGGCTATTGCCCCTGTGGCTAAGAAAACTCGAAAATTAGAAGAGGAAGAAGAGTTGATAGTAAAAGCTCTTTTAGAGTATGCAAATGTTGAACCAAAGATGCAAAAAGTACTCACCAGGTTAGGGCTTTATAAAAGGGAATTGCTTATCTCAACCTGAACTTAGGTAAATAAACGGGGTAACCGTTCAGGCTATATATCAAAAGTGTAAGAAAGGGGATAAGGAGATAAGAGTGATATGGAGATAAGATAATAGAAATAGATTGAAATTTATAGAAATAGGTAGAAATTGATTGTGGAAAACAACAAATTTCCATAAATTTCTATTAGTTTCTATTAATTTCAATTTTTTTAATAATATCTCCCTATCTCCTTAATCTCCACATCTCCTTTTGTTACACCACCTGAACGCTTACAAAATTTGATTGACAGAAATCAGAAACTGTGATAGAATAAAATTGTAAAGTTAATGAAATAGGAGGAATGATAAAGATGATTAAGAAAATGATAGGTGGAGTAATATGTTTCCTTATTCTTACCCCTCAAGTTTATTCCGAGGAGGTTTATAAGATAGGGATTGAAGAACGGCTCATTCGATTAGAAGAAGGACAGAAGACACTGAATCAGAGATTGGATGATATAAATCAGAGATTTAATGATATGAATCAGAGATTTGATGATATGAATCAGAAATTTAATCAGAGATTTGATGATATGAATCAGAGATTGAACGATATGATGGGGATAATGCTTAGCGGTTTTGGGGTTTTGTTGGCTGGGATGTTTAGCTTGACTGGTTTTGTCATCTGGGACCGCAGAACGGCTATTGCCCCTGTGGCTAAGAAAACTCGAAAATTAGAAGAGGAAGAAGAGTTGATAGTAAAAGCTCTTTTAGAGTATGCAAATGTTGAACCAAAGATGCAAAAAGTACTCACCAGGTTAGGGCTTTATAAAAAGGAATTGCTTATCTCAACCTGAACTTAGGTAAATAAACGGTAAATATTGTTCCATAGCCAGCGGTTTTACTTTCCATCATTATCCTGCCGTGGTAATCGTTCAGGCTCACCTGTAAAATCTGTATTTATCTGCGTCCAATATAATTTCCTATGGATTCAAGAGAAAAAATGCAAATACTTGAAATTAAAGATTTAAATGTGCAATATAAAACCTCCAGAGGCTGTGTTAAAGCAGTAGATGGAGTATCTTTTGGGCTAAAAAAAGGTGAAGCGATTGGATTAGTCGGTGAATCTGGATGTGGAAAAACATCTGTGGCGATGGCAATTATGAAACTTTTACCAAACAACGCTCAAATAATCTCTGGTCAGATACTCTTTAAAGATGAAGACTTAATCCCAAAGACAGATAAACAGATGCAAAAAATACGCTCAAGGTGTATTTCTTTGATTTTTCAATCGGCAATGAATGCCTTAAATCCAGTATATCGGGTTGAAAATCAAATAATTGAGGTAATCAGAAGGCATATCGCAATCACTAAAAAAGACGCCAGGATAAGGGTAAAAGAATTGTATGATTTAGTTGGAATGGATTATAGTTTTGCCAGGCAGTATCCCCATGAATATAGTGGTGGGATGAAACAACGGGCAATAATAGCTATGGCACTTGCCTGTAATCCAGAGATTATTATTGCGGATGAGCCGACAACCGCTTTAGATGTTATTGTTCAAGACCAGATAATAAAAAAAATCGTTGAAATTCAACATAAACTTAATATGGCTCTTATTTACATCTCACATGATATTGGGGTTATTGCGGAAACCTGCAATCGAGTGGCCGTAATGTATGCGGGGAAAATAATGGAATATGCACCAACGAAAATGCTTTTTAATACCCCACTGCATCCCTATACTCAAGGGCTTTTATCTTCTTACCCCACTATATCTGGTGAGAAAAGAAAATTATCCTCAATTCCACTTGAGTCAATGAATAAGTTTAATTCTGATGTTATTTGTAGCTTTTACCAGAGATGTTCATTTTCAAAGGATATTTGTAGGGAACAAAAACCTGTGTATCGTGAGATTGAAAAGGAACACTGGGTTTTATGTCATTAAGGAGGTGAATTTAATAATGGAAAGGGTTAATGAAAACGAAAAGGAATACCGCGGCGGTGATTCTGGGCCAAAATACCTATTTCGAGGGCAAAGAATGGAATGGGGGATTATCCGATTTAAGTCGGGGCAAACATTAGGGGCTCATTTTCATAATGAGGTAGAAGAAACCTTTTTTTTCATTTTCGGAACGCCTCAAATGGTGATTGATAACCAGAGTTATCGAGTTAAAGAAGGGGACGCATTTAAGATTTTACCAAAGGAAAAACATGATATAATCAATGACACAGAAGAAACAATAAGAATTATCTTCATTAAAGTCCCTTATTTGCCAGAAGATAAGGTGAATTGTTGAGTTAACGACAACCCTTTAACTTGCTTATATTTCGTAACTATTCAGCCACTGATTAACACGGATTAGAACGGATAAATACAGAGAGCAGAGGGCAGAAAGCAGAGGACAACAGGAGAAAAAACCTTCAGCCTAATTACGGATACGGAAAACGGACACGATTTACGAATTTTGTAACCGTTCAGGTTATACATGAGAAGTGTAAGAAAGGAGATAAGGGGATTGGGGAGATGTGGAGATTATAAATTTCCTGGATAACTGGGCAAAATGGTCATGCAAAAAGACTAACTTTCGTAACCGTTCACCGCAGAGACACAGAGACGCAGAGAAGAAAATTAAAATTTATGGACGATAGGCTTAACATCCCTGATTTTCATCAGTGCAAGCTCTTGAGTCCAACAACATTAAACTTGCCCTGATGAAAATCAGGGATGGATTAACAAATCTGGCTTGCCGGCTGAACATTCGGCAAGCAGGTCCTATGTATTTCAATGGCTACACCAATAATCTTTTCTGTTATCTGATTTCTTCTCTGTTCCTCTGCGTCTCTGCGGTAAATTACCACCTGAACGGTTACTAACTTTCATAACCCCTAAACCAAACCAGCCTCCTAATCGTAATCCTTTCACCAAAAAACTCCTAAATATATCCCCTTATCTCCTTTATCTCCATATCTCCTTTTCTTACACTACCTGAACGCTTACAATATTTTTTACCCATAAATTTTACACGCACCCAAAAAACCAGTTGACTTTTTAGAGATTGAGTGGTAAAATGCTATGGTGTCAAATGACCAGATTAAATATTTTATTATGTATGCTAATAATTTTTATTGCCAGCGCTTCCTCTGCTCAGCAACCCAAAAATATAAAACATTCCAATATTACTGCCACACAGTTTTTTGTCTCGTGGATTACTGATGGAGTCGGAACAGGGGCAATTAAATATGGAACAAATTCTGCCAATCTTAATCTCATTGCTTATGATGAGAGAGGGGAAGAGATTCCAGATGATGTCCATCATATACGAGCTGTTGGCGTAACCGCTGAAACAACTTATTACTATGATATTCTCAGCGATGGTATCACTTATAATAACGCAGGACAACATTATACAATTACTACCGGGACTGAATCGATACCTCCAACTGGTGACAATCCAGGATTTGGCACGATTACCAAGTTCGGTAATCCGGTTCAAAATCGTAGTTGCATAGTTTATTTAAAGCTACAGGAGAAAAATACCAATAACATTTCTGCCCTTCAATCTATGCTTGTAACTCATCCAGAAGGAATATGGGTTACTTACTTAAATAGTTTTACCAAATCAGATTTATCAGGTGAGTTTAAATATACGGTTAATTCTAACTATCAGTTGATAATTTTTGCTGAAGGCGCAAATGAAGGGGCGGCGGGGATGATTCTCGATATAAAAGACCCACCACTTCATCAACCTGCCCCGGATTTAGAAATTGGTTCGGATACAACCCCTCCTTTCATTGATGACCCAAAACCTGTTTTCAATGCGACTCAGGTTAATGTCAATAGCAATATTACCCTCCATCTTAAAGACACGGGCTATGGAGCAGATGTAAATACTTTAGTTATGAAGATAAACAATACAACAGTCACCCCAACAAAGATTGGCACACCGCAAGATTATTATATATTTTATATCCCGGCTCAACCTTTTGAATTCGGCACGCAGGTAAAAGTAAGTATTTATGCCAGAGACTTAGCCACGTCTGCGAATACATTAGATACATTCTACACATTTACCACAACATCTGACCCTAATCCACCAGTTATTACCGGGCGAATACCTGCCCCAAATGCGACTGAAGTTGCGGTAGATACAAATATTACTATCTTTCTCCAGGATATGGATAGTGGTATTGCCACCTCAACGATTATTATGAAGGTAAATGGTGAAAGGGTATATCCACAAATAAGTGGTACTTTACCTAAATATTGCACCCTTGTTTATGACCCTGCTCAAGATTTTAAATATAGTCAACTGGTCAATGTTTCACTTGAGGTAGCTGATAATTCCTCAAATCCTCTACAATCTACATATACCTTTATGACTAAACTGGATAATACCCCCCCCCAGACTTCAGTCCATATCCCGCAAAAAAATGATACCAATGTGCCAATTAATATTCTTATTCTGTTTAATATTATTGATGAAGACGCCGGTGTAGCAAGTTCGACGATTGTCTTCAGAGTAAATGGGGCAACGATTACGACCTATTTGTTAAATGAAATTCCACAGGGCTATTTTCTTTATTATGACCCGCCGGTTGATTTTGACTATGGGCAAATAATTGATCTCTATTTACAGGTAGAAGATTTTGCCACAGTCCCCAATAAACTTATTGAAAACTATACATTTACCATAACTACAGATATTATTCCACCAAAGGTTATCTATCGTAAGCCTGATATAAGAGAAACTCAAGTCCCGGTTGAAACAAACATTACCGTCTATATTCGGGATGACGAATTGGGTGTAGATAAAAATTCGATTGTCCTGTTTGTAAATGAAGAAAATGTAACTGGCAAACTCACCATTACCGGGACAAAAACAGAGTATTTAGTCAATTATGACCCGACGGTTCACTTTGACTATAACCAGGTTGTCCGTGTCCGTATCAATGCCAAAGATTTAGCCAATAACCCTATGCCACAAGATGCCTATACCTTCACGACTAAAATAGATGATATAAAACCTTATGTAACTGACCATTTCCCGGCTAAAGGAACTCAAGGGGTTAAGGTCGATACCACAATTATGTTCAATCTAAAGGATAATGAATCTGGTGTGAATATTTCTACTATGATTTTTTTCGTAGAAGGTATTGATGTGACCTTAGAGGTGAAAATTACAGGGACAAAATCAGCCTATAATATCTTTTATAAACCAAAAGATAATTTTTATTATGGACAGGTAGTAGATATAATGATTAAAACCTTTGATTTTGGTTCAAATACTGTTGAAGAGATTTACTCTTTCACGAGTGAGCCAGATATGATAAAACCTGAGATTTCTGACCAATTTCCTCCTAAGTGGGCAACCCAAACCCCCAAAAATACTGATATTCGCTTCATCATCTCTGACAATGAATCTGGAATAAATCCTGAAACGATTATCCTGAAGGTTAATGGTCTGCCGATATACATTAATAAAACGCCAATAACTCCTCCAAAGGCATATTTAATTGCTTCAAATCTCCTTAATTTTGGGTATAATGAGGTTGTAGAGATATATATTGAGGCAGGGGATAATTTTGGTAATATCGCCACTGAAACATATACCTTTACGACTATCCAGGATAAGAAAAAACCCTATACCGCTGAACATTACCCTGCACCGGCGGCAATAGATGTGCCGGTAGATACAAATATTATCGTGAGTGTTTGTGATGATGAATCTGGAGTAGTCAGGGAGAATATTTTATTAAAGGTGAACAATAGCACCATAACGACGATGAGTGTTTTCCCAATATTAAATGGTTTTACCCTTATCTATGACCCGATAAAGAATTTTAATTATGGGGAGGAAGTGCTTATTTATATTAAAGTTGAAGATAAGGCTGGAAATTTAGCCACACAAACTTATACCTTTACCATCACAAAAGATATTACCCCACCTTATACCTCAGATTATAACCCGACTCCGTTTGCCGCAGATGTGCCAATTAATACAGATGTTGTGCTTCATATTCGAGATGATGGGATAGGTGTGGATGATTCGTCCATTGTGATGAAGGTAAATGATGTCCGTGTTTTCCCCATAATTATCCAGCCAATACAAAATCTTACCTTGATTTATCGACCGCCAGTATATTTTGGTTTTAATGAAGTGGTGAAAATAAATGTCATAGCAACGGATTTAGCCGGCAATACAATGACTCCAGTATTTTACACATTCACGACTACACTGGATAATCTCAGTCCTTCTATGACAGATATGATTCCTGCCCCAAATGCCACACAGATAGCCGTAGATACAAATATTTCCCTCCATATTAAAGACCTCGGTGCGGGTGTGAAAAAAGACTCAATTTTGATGAAGGTGAACGGTCAAATAGTCACTCCGCTGATAAGTGGGACTAAAGAGGATTATACCATTTTTTATAACCCAATTTATGATTTTGAGGCAAATAAGCGGGTTTATGTTTATATCTATGCTGTAGATTTAGCCCAGATGCCAAATGTCTTAGAACAAGAATATTTCTTTACCACGATTGATACCCATCCACCGTATGTTACAGACCAGATGCCCGCACCAGATTCCATTAATGCTCAACCGCAAACGGATGTTTTATTTCATATTAAGGATGATGGAATTGGCATAGATAAAACAACGATTAAGGTGATAATAAATGGAGCAACCATACCTTATCCTAATTATCAAATTGATGGTTCGATTACAGATTTTACCTTTAGTTATAATCCGCCAGTAGATTTTGATTATAATCAAACCGTCTGGGTCACTATTATAGCTCGTGATTTTGTAGGAAATAGTCTAAATACGACCTATAAATTTTTTATCACAGATACCATTCCTCCTTACACCACAGACCATAAACCTGAAAAAGGAACTACAGGCGTATTGATAGCCACTGAAATCGAGTTTCATATAAAAGATATTGGAGCAGGGGTAGATAAGACCTCTATCAATCTCTGGATAAACGGAAATAAAGTAGATGCCTTAGATATTACAGGAAATACATATCATTACATCGTTAAGCATAAACCTCAAATACCTTTTCAAATTGGGCAAATAGTCACCATCACGATTGAGGTAAAGGATTTAGCAGTTTTGCCCAATACCCTTTATGAGGTTTATACCTTTACAACTAAATTTGATTATGACCCGCCAATGCTTCTCTGGGTAGTTGGAAAAGATAATAACCATCTCATTGCTTTCTTTGATGATGAAAATCCACCAATAAATATTGGTAATGCAATGTTTCTTCTCTTTGAATCCAGAGCCCCACAAAAAACGATAAAGGTGTATTCTGCCAGTTTAGATGGAGGAAAAAATGTTAATTTAACAACAGATATTTTAAAAAACGAGGTATTTTATACATTGGTGGTAAATAATGTAACCGATGCGGCAGGAAATCCTATTTTACCACCCAATAACCATGCTGAATTCTCCTTAAAAGACACACTGGAAGGGATAATTGAAAAAACGGATAACACTAAGGTAGAATTTTCACCAAATACCTTCGCGGAGAACATAGCCACGATTGAAATATATTCTTTGTCAGAAATAGCCACAATCACCCAGCAGGCAAATGATAATGCCAGACAGAATAAAGAAATAAAGGGATTAGTTCCAAATACCACGCGGGTATTTATTGCCAGAAAGACAAATGGTGCTGAGGCTTTACCTGATGAGTTTTTAGCCAGCCCTGAGATAACGATTCCGTATCCTCCATTAGTTTCTAATCAGGAAGAAAAGGTATTTTATCGGATTTATCAATTAATTAACAATCACTGGGTAATAGTTCCTGGCAAACAAGAGGTAGATACCTTTGCGAACACTGTTAGTGTTAAGGTGCCACATTTTGGTATTTATCGGATTGCCGGTTCAAGTCCGGCACCACAATTACCAGCCGATAAACTTATCAGTCAAACAGAGGTTTTCCCCAATCCATTTAAACCCAATCATTCCTTTATCTATTTCAGGAATTTTGCTGGAGCAATTACAATCAGGATATTCAACATTGTGGGAGAATTAATGAAAACGATAGAAATTCCAGCCGATGTCCATCAGCCGTATCCCTGGGATGTTAAGGATGATGATGGCAAAGACCTGGCAACAGGAATTTATATCTATGTTATTACCAATTCAGTCGGGGATAAAGTTACTGGAAAGGTATCGGTTATCAGGTGAGTGGTGTCCGGATAAAATCTGTATTTATTAGCCGGGTATCTATTTTCTTTATGTTAAAATCTTGAAAATCTGCGTTTATCTGCGTCCCCAAAAAGAGGAAGGAATACATCTTATGGTTAGCTGGTTAATATTTGTTAGTCTCTGGTTTATTGCATTGTCCTGCAGATTTAACTGGTGGAGAAAGGATAAACCAGGCATTCCTATTTTAATGTATCACAACATTGGTGTTGCACCCAAAACTGCAAATAATAAGAAATTATGGGTAACTGAACAAAAATTTAGACATCAGATGGCTTATTTGTATAACTATGGCTATCAACCGATTACCTTTAAAGACCTTAGTTCTTTGCCAGATAACCCGGTGATTATTACCTTTGATGATGGGGCAAAAAATAATTATACGGTTGCCTTTCCCATTCTTAAGCAGTATAACTTTAAGGCATGTATGTTTTTATCTACCGCTCGCAGTGAACTCTCAACCGCAGAATTAAAAGAAATGCAAGATTTTGGAATAGAATTTGGCTCTCATACGAATACTCATCCAAATTTGCGCAAGATTAGTGAGGATACCGCAAAGGAAGAAATAACAGGCTCTAAAAAGATATTAGAAGAAAGATTGAACACACAAATCATTGCCTTTGCCTATCCTTATGGGGCAGGGGCTTATGATGAGAAAATTAACCAGATGGTCAAAGAGGCAGGATATACCTATGCCTGCGGCATCCGACAGGGAAAAGTAACTCTGCCCATAACAACTCCATATTGCTTAAAACGATTACTTATTCGGGGGGATGATTTAATGATTGATTTTATACTTAACTTACGAAAAGGTCGAAGTCGATTTTAAGATAAGTCCACGGCGTGAATACAAAGAACAATGAGAATAGCACGCTGATGACGCGGAGGTCGCGGATATTTCGCGGATAAAAAATATATTATACTCGATATTCAAGTTTTTTAAAGATATAAAGATTTAACCGCAAAGAGCGCAAAGGAAGATTTCGCAAAGGACGCAAAGGAAGAAAAGAAACACTCTGCGGTGAACGGTTACTCAGATGGTAAATGAGGATTGCTTATAAATTTCAATGTATTAAGACTCTAAGGAGGGAATTAAAAGGGTGGTGAACAACCTATAATCTTTGCGTTCTTTGCGGTTAATTTCTTTGCGTTCTTTGCGGTTAAAAAAGGATAAACCACTTAATGTTAAAAAAACTTGAATATCGAGTTATAGAAAAAATCAGCTAAAATCCCTTAAATCCGCGTTATCCGTGTGCTATTTTAACATTATTTTCAAGAAAAAACTCTCATAACCTTTGGTTCACAAATGAGGATGAAAATAGTGGTAGGAGATAGAAGGTGGGAGGTAAGGAGATAGTCGTGAGGAGTGATGTTTTCTTTACTCTCTACTTTCTACTCTCTACTCTCTACTTCCTATTTTCAGGGGAAACGGTCATGAACCGTGGGTTCACAAATGAGGATGAAAATAGTAGGTAGGAGATAGAAGGTGGGAGGTAAGGAGATAGTCGTGAGGAGTGATGTTTTCTTTACTCTCTACTTTCTACTCTCTACTCTCTACTTCCTATTTTCAGGAGAACATCAGCGCTAATCTGCGGTAAAATCTTGTAGGAAATAAAAGGTGATTTTATGAGATTTGATAGATTAACATTGAAGGCTCAAGAGGCTGTTGCTCAGGCACAGGAAATTGCCCAGGAAGAAGGACATCAGGAAATAACACCAGAACATCTTTTACTTGCCCTGTTAAAACAGAAAGAAGGGATTGTTATTCCACTGCTTGGAAAATTGGGAATAGACCCACATCAGTTGGCAGTTCAAGTTGAGGGAGAACTAAAGAAACTTCCCAGAGTTTCAGGTCCCGGGGCTGGCCAGATATATCTTTCTCCGCGGCTAAATCAGGTATTTAATGAAGCGACAAAGATAGCTAAAACACTTAAGGATGAATATATCAGCACCGAACATATCCTGATGGCAATTGTTCACGAAAATAAACAATCTGGAATAAATAAAGATGATTTACTCAAAGCATTAGTAAGTCTTCGTGGGAGTCATCGTGTAGTTGACCAGACACCGGAAGATAAATATCAAGCCTTAAGTCGATACACTCGGGATTTGACTGATTTTGCCAGACGGGATAAACTTGACCCGGTCATTGGTCGGGATGAGGAAATAAGACGGGTGATGCAGGTTTTATCAAGGAGAACCAAAAACAACCCGGTGCTTATTGGTGAGGCTGGGGTAGGTAAAACGGCAATTGTTGAAGGATTAGCATTGCGAATTGCCTCTAATGATATTCCGGAATCCTTGCGTGGGAAAAGGGTTTTGGCATTAGACATTGGTTCACTTATCGCGGGCACAAAATTCAGAGGTGAGTTTGAAGACCGTCTCAAGGCAGTTTTGAAGGAAATAGAAGATAGTGAAGGGGCAGTCATTCTTTTTATGGATGAACTGCATACCTTAGTTGGAGCTGGTGCGGCTGAAGGGGCAATTGATGCCTCAAATATGCTTAAACCTGCCCTGGCAAGAGGAGAACTCCGCTGTATTGGTGCAACTACACTTGATGAATACCGCAAATATATTGAAAAAGATGCCGCTCTGGAGCGACGATTTCAACCGGTTTATGTCGATGAACCAACGGTTGAAGAAACTATTGGTATCCTGCGTGGGCTTAAGGAAAAATATGAGATTCATCACGGCGTCAGGATAACCGATGCGGCTTTAGTTTCTGCCGCTAACCTCTCGGCACGCTATATCTCTGACCGTCAACTTCCTGATAAGGCAGTTGACCTGATGGACGAAGCCGCTTCACGATTGAGAATCGAAATTGACTCACTCCCTGAAGAATTGGATGAAATTAGACGCAAGATTATGCAACTCGAAATCGAATCCGAGGCATTGAAAAAAGAAGATGATAAGAAATCCAGAGAACGACTGGAAGAAATTATCCAGGATTTAGCCAATCTTAAAGAAGATGAAAAAAAACTCACCACACAATGGCAACTTGAAAAGGAGTCTATCTCCAGAATTCATCAGGTTAAATCTGAGTTAGAGGAAAAAAGATTTGAAGAACAACGGGCACAACAGATGGGAGATTTAGAAAAAGCCGCAAAACTCAAATACGCCACCATTCCGGAATTACAAAAGAAATTAGAAGAAGAAAATAAAAAATTAGAACAAGCAAAAAGAATGTTAAAAGAAGAGGTGGATGAGGAAGATATTGCTGAAGTAGTCTCCAGATGGACAGGCATTCCCGTAGCAAAAATGCTGGAAACAGAAAAGGAAAAATTACTTCAAATGGAGGATAAACTTAAAAATCGGGTGATTGGTCAAGAAGAGGCAATTATGGCTGTAGCCAATGCTGTCCGTCGGGCAAGGGCTAATCTGGATGAAGAAAATCGGCCACTGGGTTCATTTATTTTTCTGGGTCCAACAGGCGTGGGCAAAACTGAACTGGCAAAAAGTCTTGCCTGGTTTTTATTTGACGCAGAAGAAGCAATGGTCAGAATCGATATGTCTGAATATATGGAAAAGCACTCAGTCGCAAGGTTGATAGGTGCACCACCAGGCTATGTTGGCTTTGAAGAAGGCGGACAACTGACCGAAACTGCCCGCCGCAGACCTTACTGCGTTATCCTCTTTGATGAGATAGAAAAGGCACATCACGATGTCTTTAACATCCTTTTGCAGGTTTTGGATGATGGTCGGCTAACCGATGGTCAGGGAAGAACCGTCAATTTTAAGAATGCCATTATTATTATGACCTCCAATCTTGGCTCAAATTTAATTCAAGAAATAGAAGATGAATTTGAACTTAAACGCCAGATGAATGAAGTCTTACGAGCGAGTTTTAGACCTGAATTTCTGAATCGAATAGACGAAATTATCATCTTCCATCGGCTAAATAATGACCAGATAAAACAAATTGTTAACCTTCAGTTGAAAAGACTTGTGGATAAATTGGCAAAACAGGGGATTGGACTTAAGGTAACTGAATCAGCAAAAGAGTTATTGGCAAAAGAAGGATTCGACCCAACCTTTGGGGCAAGACCACTTAAACGCACGATTCAGCGACTTATTCAAAACCCATTAGCCCTAAAATTAATTCAAGGCGAATTCAAAGAAACAGATGTTGTGGTGGTTGATTATGACAACAAACTCCCAACTCAACTTAGCTTTTCCAGACAAAAATGATATTCTGATTAAAGGAAAATATGTTCACATTAAAGCAAATATTGCAACTTAGAAAATCCTTCAATGAGGTGAAGGAAAGAAAAAAGAAAAAAAGGTTTAAGATAAACAAAGGACTATTGCGAAGGTTTCGTGAAGAAAGTGTGGGCAACCAAAAATTACTCCAAAAAACAGTTGACCAGTTAAAATCCAATGGTATCAAAGTTATTTTAGCCGAAAAAAAAGATGATGCCTTAAATTTCTTAAAAGAAGAACTCAAAGATTATAATGTTATTGTCAAATCTAAATCAAATGTCTCCAAAGAACTTAAAATTACAGACTTTTTAAATGAGCTGGGAAAAACTGTTGTGGAAACCGACATTGGCGATAGACTTCTTCAGATTACAAATGAAAAGCCTTCTCACCCAACCGGTCCCGCAAGTCATCTCTCCATAAATGATATTCAACTGGCTCTGGAAAATTACTTCGGACATAAAATAAGTAATGTTCCAGAAGAGATTGTGGCTGAGATAAAAAAGGATATAATTTCGTATATCAATAAGGCAGAAGTGGCAATTGTTGGAGCAAATGCGATTACCGCAGATGAAGGAGCAATTGTCATTATCCATAATGAAGGGAATGTCTCGGAAATAATTCAAAAAACGAATAAATTGATTGTGGTTACTGGCGTGGAGAAGATATATAATAATTTGGAAAATGCCATAACTATGGTTAAGGCTTTGACTTACAACGCCACTGGAGCAAAAACAACCTCATTTATCAACATTATCACGGCTCCAAGTAAAACTGCGGATATAGAGAAAAAGCTTATCAAGGGTGTTTATAGCCCACAAGAAATAGTCGTAATCCTCCTTAATAATAAAAGAGAACAGATTAGTCAAAGTAAGTTTAAAGAATTATTATATTGTATTGGTTGTGGTTTCTGCTTGGTTGCCTGTCCGATGTATTTAACTGTTGGAGATAGATACGGTGTGGATGAAAATATCGGCGGGAGAGGTATTTTATTATCTTATTTAAGGGATGAAAACAAACAGGCGGCAAAAACAGCTAATCTTTGTCTGAGTTGTTTTAATTGTAAAAAAAACTGCCCGATAAATATTAATATTCCGAGGATGATGTGGCAGATACGGAAGATGGAGGGGCAAAATAATTTAGTTGCTTTTATATATGCTCATCTTGTCTATATAGTTAATTCATTTAAACTAAATGTAACAAAATTGGGGAATTTTGATAGACAAAAAGCGTTAGTGGCGGAGAGGGTGGGATTCGAACCCACGTGAGACTTTTTAGAGCCCCAAACCGCTTTCGAGGCGGTCCCGTTATGACCACTTCGGTACCTCTCCTCTCTCCTCCGTTTTATCCGTGCTAATCCGTGTTAATCAGTAGTGGTGTCTGAAAATAACTCTAATAGTGAAATCTATGCAGATTTGGTGTCCAAAAGGGATTTCCTCCAAAGAGCAAAATGCAAAACTCGTTTATAGTTTATAGTTGATAGTTTATGGTTTATAGTTTATGGTTTATAGTCCTTCAACTATCAACTATCTACTATCAACTATATTCCTCCAACTCTTTGAGAAACCCTGCTACTTCCTCTTTGAAATTTGATTTGTAATTTTGCATTTTGATATTTATATTTGATATTTAATATTTAATATTTGATATTTATTTGTTGTCTCCCTCAAA
>JBFLYA010000027.1 GCA_040757115.1 bacterium
AAAGGAGGCATTTGAAATAGCCAATACAGCGGGGATGAGTGAAAAGGAGTTAGAAATTCAATATAAGCGGCACGATTTTATCCGAATGCAAAGAGGTGCGATAGAGTTTGCCTTAAAACAAGGGTTACAACAAGGAATACAACAGGGAATACAACAAGGTAAAATAGAAGTAGCGAAAAGTCTTTTGAAATTAGGGGAGAAAGTTGAAAAAATATCCCAGGCAACGGGATTAACAATCGAGGAAATTAAGGGTATTAATTTATACTGAAAGACATTAAAGTGTCCCACGATTTGCGATGATTACCTGAATATTTACACCTGTGAACGGTTACCATTTACGGTTACTTGAATTGGAAGGAGGAAATTTTTTGCCTCTTCCTTAAAAAATAATAGTCGAGGTCTTGTTGTTCCAAAATTATACTCGGCAAAAGGTTTTTTTGTAAGAAATTCTTGAGTTTTATCGGGAGAGATGATAATTACGGGCCTGAATATTGCCTCAAAACCTGTTCTGAGTGCTTTATACATTTTTTCTAATGAAACGATTCTGGTTTCATCACCAAATTGCTCTGCAAATGAATGAGTTCCCGTTCTTATTCCTAAATATACGGTTAAATGAGTCGTATATTTTTCTGGATAATGAGTAGCATAATACTTGCCGGTAAGTATATCTCCTGGTAAGACTAAATTAATTGCATTTTCATCTAAGGGTAGATAATCTTTTTTCTCCTTCCAGAAGTCTATTGCCTTTTTTCCAGTAGGGTCTTGTTTTTGATATAAGGCATAGCCGTTATTTAACATCAATTCAACTACTTCCCAGGTGGATGATTTCCAATCACTATCATCAATTAACCCAATCTCTATTAGAAATTTATCTATGGCATCATACTCACCCAATTTGCCATACCAACTTGAATTTAATATCTGATAAATTTCAGGGGAAACTTCAGGGAAAATGTCTGGAGTCTGATTCCATGATTGAATCGTAGTATCCATTATTTCTTTAACCCTGGTAACCCGTAATGAATAATCCAGCATCTCATTTACACTTGTATAACCTAATTCTGTAGATAGTTTTTTAAACCAGACTGCATAAAGCATCTGGATAGTGGCCGTGCAATTATATTTTTCGCCATTATTTGGTATTTCATCTACTGTTAGTTTTTTCCAGAATTTACTTATGTATATAGGAATGGTATTTTCTTCATTCTTAAGGATATGATTTGAGATATTCTCTCCTGTGGTTCGAAGTGCACCTATTTCCTGAGAATAAGAATTTAATATTATCAACACAAATGCAAGAGAAATGACATAAATGACCTTTTTGAATAAGTTGTTATCCTCTATATTTTTTACTTTACCCATTTTTAGATTTCCCTTTTCAAGAAGGTTAAGATTGAGGGAGCAAAAGAAGTTGAGATTTCTCATCCTCTCACCTTCTAATCCTCCCAACTTCTTCTCTTTCTTAACCGTAACCTTTCCTTAACTATATATATCGACAAATTTATTGATTTTCTTAATAATTTTTGTTGACAATAGGTGAAAATAGATGTAAAATCTAACTAATGGAGGTAAATAAATGGAATTAAAATTTGATGACCGTGGATTAATCCCGACAATAATTCAGGATGAGGCGACAAAGGACATTTTAATGCTTGCTTATATGAATAAAGAATCATTACAGAAGACCATAGAAACAGGTAAAACACATTTCTGGAGCAGGTCAAGACAATCACTCTGGTTAAAAGGAGAAACCTCCGGCCATTTTCAATTAGTTAAAGAAATCTGGTATGATTGTGATGAGGATACCTTATTGGTTAAAGTAGAACAAATAGGTAATGTGGCTTGCCATACTGGCGAGCGAAGTTGCTTTTATCGAAAGTTGTATTCTGCAGATGAATAGAACGCAGATGACGCAGATTTAACAGATAGATGCTGATTTTATTGGTCTTTGGTCTATGGTCTGTGGTCTATTTCGGGGAGAATTTATGTATTATCCAACTAAAGAAGAATTTAGACAAAAATCTAAGCAAGGTAATTTAATACCTGTTTATAAAGAGATTCTGGGGGATCTGGAAACCCCTCTTTCTGCTTTCTACAAGATTAGTCAATCAAAATACGCCTATCTTTTAGAAAGTGTAGAGAAGGGAGAAAAGTTGGGCAGATACTCATTTTTAGGTGCAAATCCTTCAATAATTTTTAAATCCAAAGGCAAGAACGGAGTGATTATTAGAGATGGTCAAGAGGAAACTTTTGATGTTGGTGAAGACCCATTAATTCAACTCAAAAAACTAATGAGTCAGTTTAAACCAGTCAAGGTTGATGGGCTACCAAGATTTTATGGAGGAGCAGTGGGTTATTTAAGTTATGATTATGTTAGATTTATTGAGAATCTGCCGGATAAAAATCCAGATGACCTTAATCTACCCCATACATTTTTTGCTATCACCGATACGATTATTATCTTTGACCACCTCCTTCAAACAATAAAAGTAGTCTCAAATGCTCACATAGATAATGACCCGGCTTTATCTTATGAGAAGGCAATAGAACAAATTGAAGGGATAATCACTAAATTACGCCAATCTTTACCAAATCCGAAATCCGAAATCCGAAATCCGAAATCCGAAATCCGATTAGAATCTAACTTTACTAAAGATGGATATGAGAAAATAGTGCGGCAGGCAAAGGAATACATCAAGGCAGGAGATATATTTCAAGTTGTCCCTTCTCAAAGGTTTAGTGGTAAGATTTATTGTGACCCTTTAACTATCTATCGTGCACTAAGAAAGATAAATCCTTCGCCTTATATGTATTATCTAAAATATGATGAGGTTGCAATTGTGGGTTCATCGCCAGAGATTTTGGTGAGATTAGAGGATGGGGAGGTAGAGACAAGACCTATTGCTGGGACCCGACCTCGAGGCAGTAATAAAGAGGCAGATAATGAATATGCTAAAGAGCTATTGGCAGACCCAAAGGAAAATGCAGAACACATTATGTTAGTTGACCTCGGTCGCAATGATATTGGACGGGTTTGTAAATATACAACAATTCACTTGCCTGAATTTAAAGTCATAGAAAAATATTCACATGTTATGCACATTGTTACTTCCGTAAAAGGAAATCTTTTACCTCAGTTCGATGCCTTTAGTTTAATCAGGGCTTGTTTTCCTGCAGGGACAGTTACAGGTGCTCCTAAAGTCAGGGCAATGGAAATAATTGATGAGTTAGAACCTACAAGAAGAGGACCTTATGCTGGTTGTGTTGGATACTTCAGTTTCTCGGGCAATTTAGATACCTGTATTACGATTAGAACTATTGTCATTAAAGATGGTAAAGCATACCTGCAAGCTGGAGGAGGAGTTGTAGCCGATTCAAATCCAGAAACCGAATATTATGAGACAAAAAATAAACTTAAATGCTTAATTGATGCGATTGAATTGGCAGAGAAAGGATTGGAATAAATTTTAAATCTAAAATCTGCAATCTAAAATCAAAAATAATTAGAGGAGGATAAATTATGAGTGTATTGAAGGTTGCTATTAGTAAAAAATATAAGGATATTTTGGAACCTTTCGGAGACTTTCAAGGAGTGGTCAATAACGCTTTAAGAAGATATGTATTAGATATAAGTAGCGAGCGAGTTGAAAAATGTGAGACAGAAATTAAAAAATTAGAGGGAAAGTATCATTGCTCATTTAAAACATTTCTTTCTAAGGTAGGTACAGATAAAGATATTACATTCCTACAACAAATAGAAGAAAAATATCCTATGTGGGAAAGCGATTTTAACCTATGGGAATCCTATATCACGGAGTTGAATAAATGGAAGGAAAAGATGAGTATTATTTTGAAAGGTTATAGGTATAAGAAAGGACTACAATGATGAAAACAAAAAACAACCAACTTATCAAAAAAATAGAAGAATTGAAACTCCTCACTAAAATTAGCCAGATTATCAATTCTACCTTAGATCTGGAAAAATTACTTAAAATAGTTATGGAATTAGTCACACAGATGTTACCTGTGGAATCTTCCTCTTTGATGCTTTTAGATAAAGAAAAGAACGAACTTGTTTTTGAAGTAGCAATTGGTGAGAAGAGTAAGGAGGTAAAAAGGATTACATTCCCTGCAGATAAAGGAATTGCCGGGTGGGTAGTTACAAATCGCAAACCTCTCATAGTTAATAATGTTAGTCAGGATTCACGATTTTATTCAGAAATTGATACTGTTACCCATTATAAAAGTAAATCTATATTATGCGTGCCATTGAAGATAAAACAAAGGATAATTGGTGTTCTGGAGGCAATTAATAAGATTGATGGCGATTTTACAAAGGAGGATGTCCAATTACTCAACACCATTGTTAATCAAATCGCGGTGGCGGTTGAAAATGCACAATTGTATAAAAAACTTGAAAAAAAGGTAGAATTAGCCAATCAGGAATTAATCCATGCTAATAGATTATTACTCCTTGAAAAGGATAAAGTTAAAGCCGTTATTGAAGGGATGGATGACGGTGTTTTTGCTACGGATAACAGTGGTAAGGTAATTTTGTTAAATCATAAATCTGAAAAACTATTAGGAAAAAAGATAGGTTGTTCCCTTAAAGATTTAATCAGAGACGAAGGATTTATTCAAGCATATCAAGAGGCGGGAAGAAAAGGGAGAGTGATAGAAAAAGAACTTAGTTTTAACTTACAACAAATATATAGCGTGATTATTACGCCGATGAAAGAAAAAGGTAAAACAGTTGGTCAGATAGCGGTCATGCGAGACATTACCAAACAAAAAGAAATGGAACGACTAAAGACTAATTTTATTTCCGTTGCCTCACATGAATTAAAAACACCATTAACCTCGATTAAATCTTTAGCCGAGATGCTATTAGATGAAGAATTGGAGCCACAGACACAAAAGGAGTTCACCCAGATTATTAATGATGAGGCAGATAGACTTGCTCGCCTATTAGGAGATTTGATGAATATTTCAAAGATTGATTCAGGGAAAAGAAAAATTAATAAACAACCTCTAATCATAACGGATATATTAGAATCAGTTCGCATAAGATTTAAAGAATTAGCCCGGCGCAATGGGGTGATAATGAATTTTGAGATAGAGGATGATTGTCAAGAAATAGTCGCGGATAAAGATATTATTGATGAAATTTTTATAAATTTAGTCTCAAATGCCATTAAATTTTCTCCAAAAGGTGGAGAGGTAAAAATAGAGGTGAAGAAAATCGAATATGAAAAGTTACCTGAGACGATAAAACACCAATTAGCACTACTTCCATATATCTTGATATCTATAGCGGATACAGGGATTGGTATTGCCAAACAGGAAATGAAACATCTTTTTGTCGATGAGTTCTTCCGGTCAGAAAGAAAAGAGGTTCGTGAAGTAAGTGGAACAGGACTTGGACTAACTATTGTTAAAAGATTAATTACTCGACTTGGCGGAGATATTTTTGTTGAAAGTAAAATTGGTAAAGGAAGTAAATTTTCCTTTGTTCTGCCAGTTATTGGTGGTAAAGGGGTAACACCCTCGGATGGTTGACAAATTAAGATAACATATAGTATACTATTTTCAGGAGGTGAACAAAATGAGGTTAATATGGTTCATTATAATAAGTATTGGCTTAATTGGGCAGGCTTTTTCTGAAGAGATAACCGAAGATTATAAAGCAGAGGCACAATGGCATTATGAAATGGCTTGTGATTGCCTGAAAAAAGAAGACAAAAATCTTACCGAGGCAATCAGAATACTTCACGAGATTGTTGATTACTATGACCCTGACCACTTGCAGGCTTATGAATTACTTATTAAATGTTATGAAGAACTTAAGAATGAGGATAATTTAAAAAGTATCCAGCAAAGATACACCCAAAGGTTACAAATTCAAAAAGAACAGAAACCAAAGAAAGACCAAATCACTGAATATTACACTGGAGGGACGGAAACAAACCAGATTAATGAATTAATCCAAAATCTTAAATTAGCGGATGCAGAAAAACGATATAATGCGGCTGAAAAATTAATCAATAAAGGGGATTTAGTCGTTTCAGCTTTAATTAAGGCACTTGAAAGTAATGATTTGGTTTTGCAAGGTATGGCGTGCTATATCTTAGGGAAAATAGGAAATAACCAGGCAGTAGAGCCACTTATTAATTTATTAAAGCAAGGTGTGCCAGCCAGCAAAATTACCTCAGCAAAGGCATTAGGAGATATTCAGGATAAAAAGGCTATTGTGGAGCTTATCAATGCCTTATCAGAGCCTTATTTTAATCATTACGAAGGGAAATATAAGATAAGGGAGGCGGCGGCAGATGCCCTGTCTAAATATGGTGAAAAGGCACTACCAAAACTTATCCACTCAGCCAGAAGTGATAATGAGGCAACACGCTGGTTCTCCTTAGAGGCATTGCAACGGATGGAATCTATCCCACAAACAGCTACATTGACCTTTATAAATGCCCTGATAGATAAAAATGACCAGGTCAAATTGACCGCAGTTAAGGCACTTGGAAAAATAAGAGATGAAAACTCTATCCCTTCGCTTGCCCGCACACTAAAAAGTAACAATGCAACTATCCGATATTTTGCTGTTCAATCTCTTGGTGAAATTAATTCAAAAGAGTGCATAATGCCTCTTCTGGGAGCATTAAATGATGAGGATACTCAAGTAGTCAATGAGGCAATCAAGGTTTTGGTAAAACTTGGGGCAAAAGACGCTATTAATTCCATTCTGGTGATTGCTCAGGATGAAAAACGACCTGTGACCTCAAGATGGTATGCTATTCGGGCTATTGGGCAGTTGTATGCTCTTGAAGGAATGCCAATTTTAATCAAGGCATTATCAGATGAAAATGAGTGGATAAGAAGTGCGGCCGCAACGGCTTTAAACATTCCAAAAACAATCGAGGATAAAGAATTATTAGAAAAGAAAAAAAAGGCACTGACTTCACTTGGACTTAAATTCGCCCTCACCTCTTCTGCGACCTACGAAGAGGCACGAAAGGCAAGTATTTCAAAGGCACTAAAATTCCTTGTTGCCAATCAACACGAAGATGGCCATTTCCAGAGTGATATTTTCCCATTAGGCGTAACTCAATTAGCACTTTTATGCCTTTTAAAAGAAAGAATAAATGAAGAAGACCCGGTAGTTAAAAAAGGTATTGAATATATGCTCAAACATGCAAACCCAGATGGTAGTTATCTCTCAATAAGTGAGCCGGAAAAGATAAAATGCTCGTATAATACCTCGTTAGCGATAATGGTTTTATCGGCAACTGAAAACCCAATGTATAAAAATCTGGTTGAAAAAAGTATATCCTGGCTTTTGAGTATTCAAGATAAAGATGGCGGTTTTGGGTATGTTGCAGGTGGCAGGTCAGATTTAAGTTCAACAGAGTTTGCCTTAATGGCATTAGATTCTGGATATAAATTCTTAGGACGAGCCAAAACCGATGATGTCTGGATACGGGCATTGGATTACTTAACTCAGCAACAAAATTCAGATGGTGGGTTTGGATATATCAAAGAAAAAGGCACTGTATCTTATGGAAGTATGGGTGCGGCGGGTTTAATTGGGTTTTTACTTTGTAATTTAGACACCGCGGACATTCGAGCAAAAAATGCCCTGCACTGGATTAGCCAGAATTATACCTTAAATGAAAATCCATACGGACCGGCTAAATGGTACGAATATTATATTCATAGCCTGGCTTTTGCACTTGAATTGACTAAAAAAGAAATCATAATTGATAGATATGGTAAGGTGCATTATTGGTATCCAGAGATAGTCAATAAATTGATAAGAATGCAGGATAAAGAAGGTTTTTGGGTAATCTCGCAAGACTGCCTTTTTACAACATATTTTACCCAGGTATTACAAATAAAACCTATGCCAGAAAGCATTGAGTTAAAATTAGAAAATGAAAATTAAAGCAGTTTTAACTTCGGATAATCATTTAAATAATTATTATGCAAAGATGTCGCCGGTGCGGTTAGAAGAGCGTCGGGCGATAATTCGTCAGGCATTTCAACAAACGATTGAATTTAGCCTCGAAAAGCAAGTGAATTTATTTTTACATGCCGGTGACCTGTTTGATATGCCTGACCCTAAAAATACTGAATTAATCTTCATTGCTCGCCAATTCCAGAGGCTAATCAAGAATAATATTCAGGTGTTTTTAATTGGTGGCACACACGATGTCCCTAAAACACGCACCGTGACCACAGAAGGTATTCCACAGCGTATCTTCCATGAAACAGAACAGGCGCATCTTTTATATGATGCCACACAAATCCAGACAGTCAAAACTAAAATTAAGGATTTAGAAATAGTCGTAGGAGGATTGTCATATAATCCTAAACTCATCAAAGGAGATGACCCATTAAGTAATCTCACCTTTCCAGCAATTGGTGATATAAATATTCTTCTCCTTCATTATGGCATTGAAAATCATATACCAGCGGATGTTAATGAACCATTACTAAGATATTCGAGTATTTCCAAATTAGATGGGGTAAATTATGTCTTCGTCGGACATCAACATCGAACAGAGGTGTTTAAAATAGAAGATAAACAGGTTATTATCCCGGGTGCTACGGAACGAATGAGTTTTGGAGAATTATCTAATCCAACGGGATTTTATTATTTAGAGTTAGAAAAAAGTGGTCTATCAAGCCTGGAATATATTAAAATAGAACCTCAGCCAATGATTGAATTTAAGATTTCTTTAGCTACCTTTTCATCATCAGGCGACCCAACCCCATATCTCATCGAAAGATTTTTACCCGTATGTACTCCAGAAGGTATTTTAAAATGTAAAATTATTGGGAGTATCTCTCGGGAGCTTTTTCATAAACTTAGACTTAATGAAATCTGGCAGTTTGGAATGTCACACAACTTCCATTTTGACCTGGATACAAAGGACCTGTTTATTGAAGATGAAATGATAAAGCTAAATTCTTCTAACAGTATAAGTCAGCGAGATGAAATCACTAATGTGGTTGCGGCACTAATTGATGAGGTTCAAGAAGAGGATGAAAAAAGGATAATTCACGAGGCAAAAAATCTTATCTTTTCAAGCATTTGAGGAAAACGCTCATTCGAAAGCAGAATTAAACAAGTTAATTCTGCTTTCGAGGTCTAACCCCACCATCTTTTCCATTTTCCCTTCATTACATCCTGAACACTTACCATTATTTTTAGTTGACAAAAATAAGGATGTAGGATAGAATAAATTTGATGAAAATCAATCCTGATAAAATATTACTCATTCAATTAAGGAGAATAGGTGATGTTTTGATGACTACGCCGGCGGTTAAATCACTTAAAAAACGATTTCAAGAGACAAAAATTACATTCTTGACCGAACCGCCATCTGATGAAATCTTTCGTCACAATCCTTATGTAGATGAAATCTTACTCCATAATCGCCATTTTAAAGCAAAGGATTATCTGAAATTCATCCAAGAATTACGCAAAAGGCGATTTGATTTAGCCATAGATTTTTTTAGTAATCCTCGCAGTGCACAGATAGCCTTTTTTAGTGGGGCAACACATCGAATTGGATTTAACTTTCGTGGTCGAGCCTGGTTATATACCTCAAATGTAAATTTACCTCAGGATAAAAATCTTTATTCCGCCATTCATAAATTACATCTGTTAAAACCACTGGGAATAGATGTAGAAGATTGTCAAATTGAGTTTTTTTGTTCATCACAAGATTATGAATATGCCAGGGAACTAACAAGAAAGTTAGGAATTACGGCTAATGATTTCGTTATCGCCCTTTGTCCAGTTTCAAGGCGAGAATATAGAGTTTTGCCAGCAGAAAAATTTGCCTGGATTTCAGATAGTTTAATTAAAAAATACAACGCTAAAATTCTATTTATGTGGGGTTATGATGAAAAGGGTTTTATTGATAAGGTAAAGTCCCGGATGAAGTATGCCGAGAGGACATTCGATGATTATGAAATCCCAACGATTAGTCAGGTTAGGGCTCTTTTTGAAAAAGTCAATCTTTACATCGGAAATGATAATGGCATCAGACATATTGCGATTGCCGCTGGAACTCCAACGGTAACTGCTTTTGGACAATCAAACCCTTTTAACTGGACACCACCTGAGAGTAAATTCCACCAGTTTGTAGATTATGACCCCGGTTGTAAAGAAAAGTGTAATGCTGCCAGATGTAAAGTCTATCGCTGTATCACTGAGATAAGTGAGATAGAGTATCTTAAAAAGATTGAAGAGTTGATACAACGCATTGGTCATTAGTTATTTGGCTAAACACTTACGATTTGAGGAAAAACGGGCATGAGTCTGCGACTCACAAAGGGGGATGAAAATTAAGGGACTCGGGACTCGGGGCTCGGGATTCGGGAATAAAAGAATCCCCTAACCTCTTAATCTCCCGCCAGCGGGGAGATAAAAAAATAAAAATCTGTGTCCTCTGCGAAATCTGCGGATTATTTTCAGGGGAAACGGACATGAGCTAGGGCTCACAAAGGGCAATGAAAATGGGAGAAGGACAACCCCCTAACCCCCTTTATTAAGGGGGAATTGCTGAGAGTTTCTTTCTTCCCGAATCCCGAGTCCCGAGTCCCGATTTTCAGGAGGAAGTAAAAATGTTTGATGTAATGTTAATAAAGGAATTTTATACTGATTATCTGGTTAAATGGCATCAGGATGAGTATCTTGAGATTGAGAATTACGAAGAAATTTATCAGATTATTTATAACTTGCATTTGACTAATTATCGTTTGTGGCATCAAGAAGATATTGCTCGGAGAACAGATGTGGCTGATAGGGTTATTGCAGATGTAAAGCAGAAGATTGATAAGTTAAATCAGAATAGAAATGATACTATTGAAAAGATTGATGAATATCTATGCCAGATATTACACCCACAAAACCTTTCTTTGCCAATGAATTCAGAAACCCCGGGAAGTATTCTGGACAGAATGTCGATACTTTCGCTTAAGATATACCATATGACTGAGGAGACAAAAAGGATAGATGTAGATTCTGAACATATAAAAACCTGCCAGGAAAAAGTCCATATCTTGAAAGAACAATTCGATGATTTAAAAAATTGCCTTGAGGTTTTGCTTGAGGAAATTTTTACTGGTAAGAAAAGACTTAAAGTCTATCGCCAATTTAAGATGTATAATGACCCACGGCTAAATCCACAACTTCGAGAAATTACCCACTAATCTTCTCCTTTCGGCTAATCAAAAAGTGTAACCGTTCAGGTAATCCTTTACCGCAGAGACGCAGAGAAACAGAGAAGACATAGAAATAAAGTAACTATTCAGCCACTGATTAACACGGATTAGCACGGATAAAAAAATAAAATCAGTGTTTCATCTGTGTCCATCTGTGGCTGAATAGTTATCAATAAATTTTAATTTTTTCTCTGCGTCTCTGTGTCTCTGCGGTGAACGGTTACGAGGAAAATATCTTTTTTTCGTGTTTTTCGCGTTTTTCGGTGTTTATAGCAGTTATTATTCAAAACTTTACTTAGAATTAAATACTCGTAACTACTCGTAGTGAATTAACAAGTTATGCGTGAACCATTACTACACTATGTCAAATTAGTGCTATAACTCTCTATATTTTTAGACAATTATGTCCATTTGGCTTGCCTTCCCCTATTTCTTATGATAAAATGGGAAAAAACAGAATGTGAAAATTCTACCTCATCCTTCATTTAATGTCCCATAGGGACAATATATCGGTAGAAATAAATATCATACAAATAATGTCCCATAGGGACAATATATCGGTAAATGGTTTTCCATAAATTTTCTACCAATATATCGTTCCTACGGAACTGATTGATTTATCTATCTATTCCTACCGATATTATGATCCTAACGGAACGATTATTCTCATGCCTTATTTATGGGTATTATCTTATGTAAACTTCCAGTTAATAACCGCTATAAAAAGGCTTAAAAACAGTTAGTCGAAAGTAAGTATTAAAAGATTAATAAACAACGAAAGACCCGAAATGCACAAAAAAAGGAAATTTCTGTCTCTGGTGAATAGATTTTAATTTTTTCTCTGCGTCTCTGTGTCTCTGCGGTGAACAGTTACCAAAAAGTCCAATAATTGAACAAAAATTTATCAGTAGTTTAAAATTTAATCATAGTTGTTTAAAAGTTAGAAAAAAGGTTTGAAGTGAGTTTTTAATTTACCGAAAGAGCATCTTTCTATAACTTTAGTTGTATCAATATGTTAGATATGAAGTAGTGGTCAGGGGCTTTAGTTAGCATAAGATTTGCTCCTCTATATTATTGTAAAATCCCTTTCAATCGTCAACCCTATCGTAAAAGGGAAATGGGGCAAAATAAAGATGTTAAATACCCTAAATAAGGTGGTCAAATAGAAAAATTGACACAGATTTTTGCCCCAGGACTAATTAAAATTGGTAACTGGTTAAATGGTAAGTAATTACCATTCACCAGTTATCATTACCAAATTAAAGGAGGTGAAAAAGGAGGTCCTTCTTAAAAAAATTAAAGGAGGAAAGAAAAAATGAAAAGATTAATTATTGGGTTAGTAAGTATTTTAGGACTGCTATGGGCAACCAGTGCCATAGCCGATGTGGAAGACAAAACAGTTCAGGTGAAATTAGTGGTTCTCCAGATTATCGACTTAGAGGTAACAGCACCAGATACGGTTGTCCCCACAGCAGAAGATTATGCAGTGGATGCGGCACATGATCAGAAATATAGCTGGGTGGCAGATTGTGACCCATCACCAGATTCGATGGGATTTGCAGACAGAGCAGATGCGCTACAAGTAACGATATTCACAAATGCGAAAAGTGGAGCGACAGTTTATTTCTACGGTAATCCCAATCCTGTTCATAACGAATCTCTACAGAATAAAGATGTTTATTTATCCGTGAACCGCGAGAAAACCTATGTGTTAATGAACGCGCCAGACGGAACACCAGCCGCAGAGGATGATTTAGATGTAACTGAGGGTATAGATGGTGCATGGGCAAATGCTAATACAGCAATTGATGGGACTCACAAGTGCAAGTGGATACAAACCCACAATGAAGCTAAAGAGTTTTTTGGAGTTACAGAAGCTACGGAAGCAGCAAGACTTTGGTCCCTCCAATTAGGAATTGCCTGTTTATCCGAATATACGGAAAGTACAGACGCTGGCTACACGATGGACCTAACATTTATCTTGATGCCTCGTGTTTAATTTAACTCAACTTCTCAACATAAAAAAGGACCTCCTTTTCATAAAAATAAAGAGGGAGAAAAAATATTCTCCCTCTTTTTATTTTTTTCCCCATATAATCTCCATATTTCCTTCAGACACACGGAAAAAGGTTACCTGCTTTTATTACCCCCCAGTCAGGAAAAACGGTCATCTCCACGACGTGGACACAAAGAACAATGAAAATAGCACGCTGATGACGCGGAGGTCGCGGATATTTCGCGGATAAAAAATATATTATAGAAAAATCCGCTAAAATCCGTTAAATCCGCGTTATCCGTGTGCTATTTTAACATTATTTTTCAGGAGAACGCTCATGAACCGTAGGTTCACAACAGGAGAATGAAAATAGGGGAAAAACAGGGTGGAGGAAAGATTTTCTCTCTACTCTCTACTCTCTACTTTCTACTCTCTACTTCCTATTTTCATGAGAATTCCCTATTTCACTAACGCATTACCTTCACCCTATTTTTATTATTGACAAACTGTAAAGTAAATGGTATAGTTTAATTATGCCAAATAATTATGAACAGATTGATTTAAGTAAAATAAAGACATATCCAATAAAAAACCGTAAAAATCTGGTCAAACTAAAAGATTTTGTTAGACTTCTACCCAGAGATGCTGCTCTTAAAGAGTTTATTGATTCCCTGCCCGATATTTTAAAAGGGGCTGATTTGAAGGAATTAATAAAGTCTATCTGCCAGGCATATCACCAAAAGAGACCTATTTTATGGGCTTGTGGAGCCCATGTAATAAAATGTGGGTTGTCACCCCTGATTATTGAACTAATGAAAAAAGGTTTAGTAAATTGTCTTTCGCTAAATGGTGCCGGGATTATTCATGATTTTGAGATTGCCTTGATAGGTGAAACATCAGAGGATGTCTCAAAAAGTCTTTTAGATGGTTCCTTTGGTATGGCAAAGGAAACCGGTGAACTAATTAATGAGGCAATTATTGATGGGGCAAGACATAATCTTGGGATTGGCAGGGCAGTTGGTAAGATGATTTCAGAACAAAAACTTAAATATCGAGAATATAGTATTTTATATCAGGGGTTTGAATTAAATATCCCTATTACAGTCCATGTGGCTATTGGCACGGATATTATTCATCAACATCCAAATGCCTCAGGTGAGGCAATTGGTAAAGGCAGTATGATTGATTTTCACATTTTTACTAACCAGGTGGCTAATTTAGAGGGTGGGGTGTTTATAAATATAGGTTCGGCGGTAATCATCCCGGAGGTATTTTTAAAGGCATTAACGATTGTTCGAAATTTAAACTACACGGTGGAAGATTTTGTCACTGCTAACTTTGATATGATGATACAATATCGACCAATGTCCAATATCGTTAAAAGACCAACGCTAAAAGCCGGAAAAGGATATTCATTTATTGGTCATCATGAAATAATGATGCCACTTTTGGCTTATGGGATATTGGCGGAAATTCAGAGCAACGAAGGTTGATATTAACTGCGTTTACCCTGTGTCTATGCATAAAAATTAATTGCATTTTATTTAGTAATATGTTATAATGTGAGGTAAATGAATAAAATATTGGTTATCCACGGTCCTAATCTAAATTTATTAGGGAAAAGAGAACCCGAAGTCTATGGGAATATAACCCTTGCGGAGATTAATCAAAGATTAAAAGAATTAGCCAATGAAAAGCAAATAGACCTGAAAATCATTCAGAGTAATCATGAAGGTGAGATTGTAGATGAGATTGGCAAGGCAGACGCTAAATTTATTATAATTAATCCCGGGGCATTTACGCATACAAGTATTGCTATTCGTGATGCCATCGCCGCCACAGGTATTCCAACGATAGAGGTGCATCTATCTAATATTTATAAAAGAGAGGAATTCAGGCATAAATCCCTGATTGCACCTGTTTGTATTGGACAAATTAGTGGTTTTGGAGTGACTGGTTATCTGTTAGCCTTCCAGTCTGCTATTGAATTGATGAAAAGTGGAGGGTAGATGTGAAGAAAGAAAAAGAATATGATAAGAAATCTTTAGCCTCAGATTATTTTAATGAGGCAGTTAGATTCTATAAGAATGGAAAAGAGATATTAAAAAATGTCCCGATTGTATATAAAAGTTACGAGGATTCAAAACCCGTAGCAGAGGCAGCCGGAATATGTTATCTTAGTATGCTGAAAGCTTTAGATGGGTATCTTATTCTAAAAGGGATAGATAAGGCTAATTTACCTACTTCTTATCAGGGCTATTGGCAAACATTATCTAAAGATATGGTTCATAATGGTAAGGTAAAATCTGCCATAAAAATTGCTTACGAGAACCTTCATATCTTTGGTTATTATCGAGGTGGAACTGGAGTTTCAATGATAAAAGAAGGTTTTCAGTGTGCTAAATTTGTGATTGAACATCTATCTCATAAAAAAATTACCTAACATGGATAGAATCAACAAATTACAAACGATATTATCAAAAAAGAAATTAGATGGATTATTGGTATCTAATATCACCAATGTTCAGTATCTAACAGGATTTACAGGCTCTTCGGCTGATTTGTTGGTTACTTCCCAAAAGATATACTTTATTACGGATTCAAGATACCTTGAACAGGCACAAAAAGAAGTCCATCAGGGTGTTGAGTTCATTAAAGAAGAAAAAGGGTTAGTTAAGACCTTAAAAAAACTCCTGCCAAAACAAAAACTTAAAAATTTAGGTTTAGAAACTGATTACCTGACTTATACTCAATATCAAAAACTCGTTAAAGAATTAACATTTGTAGAATTAGTTCCAACCGAAGGATTGGTTTATAAGTTAAGATTAATCAAAGAGAAAGATGAAATACAGAAGATAAAATATGCCTGTCAAATAGCAGAAGATGCCTTTAAAGTCCTATTACCGTTTATCAATGAGGGTATGAGTGAGCATGATGTTGCCATTGAGTTAGAGTATTTAATCAAGAAAAAAGGCGGCGAGATTGCCTTTGAGACAATTGTTGCTTCAGGCTGGCGTTCAAGTCTGCCGCATGGAAAACCATCTCATAAAAAATTAAAGATGGGTGATTTTGTTATATTTGATTTTGGGGCGAGATTTAAAGGTTATAATTGCGATTTAACTCGCACTTTAATCCTTGGTAAGCCATCGCCAAGACAAAAATTAGTTTATCAATCTGTCAAAAACGCACAAGAAAAGGTATTAGAGAATTTAAGAGCCGGGGTAGAATTTGCTGAGGTAGATAAAATTGCCCGTGAAAAAATTGCCGAAAACGGTTTAAAACGATTCTTTGGACATAACTTAGGACATGGTATAGGCATTGAGGTTCACGAAATACCTCATATATCTTCTTCAAATAAAACCTTAATGAAATCAGGTATGGTTGTAACCATTGAACCGGGTATCTACATTCCAAACTTCGGTGGAGTAAGAATCGAAGATACAGTGCTGATAACTGAGAATGGGCATAAGGTATTAAGCGATAATGTGTCTAAAGAATTGATTGCATTATGAACTGATAACTAATTACCATTCACCAGTTACCAATAGGGTTCTGCAAAATAGGATTTGGGGGAGACAATAAATAAATATTAAATATTAAATATCAAAATGCAAAATTACAAATCAAATTTCAAGTTGATAGTTGATAGTTTATAGTTGATAAGTTGAAGGACTATAGACTATAAACTATAAACCATAAACTATAAACGAGTTTTGCATTTTGCTCTTTGGAGGAAATTGATAAAAATAGAGGTTTTAAATACCCGCTTAAAAACTACAGTTTCTTAGTTTTGCAGGACTCTACAGTTACCAATTTTAAGGAGGGTTAAAATAAATGATTGGTGCAAATGATTTAAGACCAGGAATGACGATTGAATTGAATGGAGAGATTTTCTCCTGCACAGAATTCCAGCATATCAAGCCGGGTAAAGGAGGGGCATTTGTCCGATTAAAATTAAAAAATTTTAGTACCGGCGCGGTTATAGATAAAACCGTTAGACCAGAGGAAAAATTCCCATTAGTCAGAATATCCCGCAAACCTATGCAATATCTTTATCAGGAGGGAGGTAATTACTACTTTATGGATACCGAATCTTATGAACAATTCGGGCTCTCAAAAGATATACTAAGTAGTAATGTCAATTACCTGAAAGAGAATATGGAGGTAACGGTTTTATTCCATGATGAGACGATAATCGGCATAGAATTACCAGTAACGATAGAACTAAAGGTTATCACCACTGAACCAGGTTTTAAAGGAAATACCGTTTCAGGTGCAACTAAACAGGCAGAATTGGAAACAGGATTAAAGGTCCAGGTGCCTTTATTTGTAGAGGAAGGTGAAATCCTTAAAATCGATACTCGCACTGGAGAATATATAGAGAGGGTAAGAGGTTAGAAGTAAAGTAAGTATTTAGCCATCTAAAGTGAAACAACAGGCAGTGGTTGTTAGGTTTCAGGAGAAACGGTCATGAGCCTGCGGCACACAAAGGGGGATGAAAATTAAGGGACTCGGGACTCGGGGCTCGGGATTCGGGAATAAAAGAATCCCCTAACCTTTTAATCTCCCGCCAGTGGGGAGATAAAAAAATAAAAATCTGTGTAATCTGCGAAATCTGCGGATATTTTTAGGAGAAACCAGGTATGAACCTGCGGTTCACAAACGAGGATGAAAATTGAGCATAGAGATTAGAGATTAGCAAGAGTGCAGGTTCTAATTCACTAATTCTCTAATCTCTAATTAACTATTTTCAGGAGAAACGGACATGAGCCAAGGCTCACAAAGGGCAATGAAAATGGGAGAAGGACAACCCCCTAACCCCCTTTATTAAGGGGGAATATGTGTTCTAAACCAGAGGATACGAGTCTGTGGATACTATACTAATTCGCTAATCTCTAATTCACTAATTCGCTATTTTCAGGGGAAATAGTGGTAGGAGATAGAAGGTGGGAGGTAAGGAGATAAGCGGGAGGAGTGATGTTTTCTTTACTTTCTACTTTCTACTCTCTACTTTCTACTTCCTATTTTCAGGAGAAACGGACATGAGCCAAGGCTCACAAAGGGCAATGAAAATGGGAGAAGGACAACCCCCTAACCCCCTTTATTAAGGGGGAATATGTGTTCTAAACCAGAGGATACGAGTCTGTGGATACTATACTAATTCGCTAATCTCTAATTCACTAATTCGCTATTTTCAGGGGAAATGTATAACTGAAAGGTAATGAGTCTTGCGAAGGACTAAAATTTCCCATTTTTCATTTCCTATTTTACATTTTACATTTATTTTTCCTTTGCGTCTCTGCGATGAATTAGTCTAATCGCACAGGTGGGGATTTTTCCGTGTTTCATCCGTGTCCATCTGTGGCTGAATAGTTACGATTTAGTTTATAATTCTTCGTGCCCTTCGTGTTCTTCGTGGTTTTAAAAGATGTGAGAAAGGTTAATCTAACCGCACAGGTGGAAAAAATTACCTTTGCATCCTTTGCGTCCCCAAAAATTTATAAAAATTTTCTATTGACTTTTGGGAGAAAAGTATGATATACTATAATTAGAATGAAACACAGGTGTGAGTCCCTACCGTGTTTGTGATGAAATGGTTTTTTTTTGAGCTAGCACCTTTTTATAGGGAGCTTTACAACTCTGAGTGTGGCATGCAGACTGCCTTTTAAAAAGGTGTAAGTAGAAGCATCAAAGCACTTAGGTGAGCACCCACTTACACAAAAGGGTTCAAAAATTCCATTTCACACGGCATTATGGTGGGGACTTTTTTTGTGGGGACAAATAGGGTCAAACCAATACTGTTTGGAATGATTTTTGGCAGGATTCAAATCAGGACAGGTGAAACTTCCATGCCCCTGTAGGGCACAAATGACGATGAAAATGTAGTTTTGTAACTCAAATAATTACAATAACTTACGAACATTTTCAAGGGAAATCGAACTGGATTCGTGGTTCGGGAAAGTATAGGACGCAGATAAACGCAGATTTTCAGGATTTTTAAATATACATCCTGATAATCTGCGAAAATCTGCGTCCCATAACCTATTTTCAGGAGAATTACTTTGTCACCTTATTCCTGAGTGGACTTGGTCCCAGTTCTTGTATTTTATTTGTCATTTCTCGGGCGACTTCAGCGAATTTTGGTCCCATTGAGGCACTCATATTGAACATTTCAAGGCGATTACCACCAATACCGGTTTCATCCAGTAGTTTTTTTGCTCTGGCAACACGGCGTTTTGCCTTGATATTGCCATCAATGAAATGGCAGTTTCCTTCCAGGCAACCCGCCACATAGACACCATCTGCCCCATCTTCAAATGCCTTCAACAGATACAAAATATCTACCTTGCCAGTGCAGGGCAATTTGATAATTTTAACATTAGCTGGGTAATTAAGTCTCATTGACCCAGCCAGGTCTGCCGCCCCGTAAGCACAATAATGACAGCAAAAAGCTACAATCTCGGGCTCAAAATTGTTATTAGTCATCTTTACGGACTCTCCTTATCACATCATTCCATCACTCCAATCTCAACTCTACTCCCAGCCTATTTTTAAGTTCTATGATAATCTTATTATGTCGTTCATTAACCTCTTCATCGGTAAGTGTTATTTCTTGCTTACGATAAGTAATGGAATACGCTAAACTTTTATATCCTGTGGGTATTTTATCCCCTTGATATAAATCAAATAATTTAATCCTTTCGATTAAGCCTTCGCCAACTTCTTCAATTATCTTTGTTATCTGAGATGAATCAATCTCGTCTTTGACCAAAATAGCCATATCACGAACTACAGCCGGGAATCTATGTAATGGTTTAAATCTCTTTTCAAGATTAATTAAAGAAAGGAGTTTATCCCAATTAAGTTCAAATAAGTAAATGTCTTCGGGTAGTTTTAGTTCCGCTGCAATTTGTGGATGTAGTTCGCCCATTATTCCAATGGGAGTGTCTTGATAGACTAATTTTGTTTGTCTTGTGGGATGAAGGCTGGCGTGGTCTCCAGTAAGGAATTCATATCCACTTATGCATAGTTCTTGAAGCAATTTTTCAATCACCCCTTTTAAATCATAAAAGTTAGCCAAAATAGTTGTTTTATGTCGCCAGTTAGCTTCATGGTAATTCCCGGCAATCGCCCCAATTAAAACATTTTGTTCTTTTGGAAGGGGTTTGTCAGTGGAAAAAACCTTTCCTAATTCAAATACCTTTAAATCATAGTTATCCCGATTGATATTCCATTGCAACACTTTCAAAATATTAGGGATTAAAGAAGGACACATTAAATTCTCATCCCCTCTCAATGGGTTACTAATAATCACTTCGTTGGTTAGGGGTATTTTAGTTTTTGCCAGAAAATTTGGTGAGGTAAATGAGTAGGTAATGACTTCGTAAAAGCCACAGCTAACCAGAATTTGTTTTGCCTTATTGGATAGTTCATACTCATAATCCATTGCTACTTTAAAAGAGCCTGCCGGCAGTGTAATCGGGATTTTTTCATAACCATATATTTGGGCTATTTCTTCGATTATATCAATTTCACGGGTAATATCTAAATGTTTAAACGAAGGGACTTCAATAAGGAAAATCCCTTTTTCTTCCTCTTTAATCCCATAACCGAGTGATTGTAAAATATCTTTCACCTCATTTCCCTTAATGCTTGTGCCCAGAATCCGATTAATTCTATCAATTCTTAAATTGATAATTGTCTTTTTAAATTTCTTTGGATAAACATCTATTATTGGCGAGATAGATTTTCCACCGCATATTTCTGTAATCAGTTGAGTCGCACGGTTTTGAACTAAAATTAAATCCTCCGGGTCAACACCGCGTTCAAATCTATAAGAAGATTCTGTTTGAATTTGTAGTTGTTTTGTGGTTTGTCGGATATTTTGAGGGTTAAAGTAAGCACATTCTAATAAAATAGTCGTTGTTTCTTCTTTAACGCGGCTATCTTCTCCGCCAATTATCCCGGCTAAGGCAATAGGTCTTTCTGCATCAGCAATGATAAGCATTTCTTGAGAAAGTTCATAAATTACTCCATCTAAAGTCAGGATTTTCTCATGCGGCGCGGCACGACAAATAATAACTTTCTTACCCATCAATGTCTGGTAATCAAAGGCATGAAGTGGATGTCCTAACTCCATCATCACAAAATTGGTAATATCAACAATATTATTAATCGAGCGAATGCCTACCTTCTCAAGCCGTTCTCGGAGCCAGACAGGAGAGGGAGCAACCTTGACCCCTTCAATTATCCTGCCAGTATAACGCGGGCATAATTTAGGGTCAACTATTAAGATATTAACCATCTGGGTTAGTTTTTTAGATAAATTAAATGCAGGTGGGGAAGGAATTTTTAGTTTAGTCTTATTCAAAGCAGATATTTCCCTGGCTATCCCAATCATACTCAAGCAATCTCCACGATTAACCGTTATCTCCAAATCTATCATCGTATCATCCCCAACTCTTTCCACATTAGCTGTTTCAAACCCAAGATTAGTTAATTTATCTGCTAATTCTGTGGGAGAAAAGTCAAAATCAACATATTCTTTTAGCCAGTTATACGAAATTAACATTCTGGTTATCTCCTGTTTAAACCACTGAGAACACAAAGATGATGTACTAAACTCTGGCAAATTTGCAAACTTCTTTGAAAAACTTATGATAGTAGATAGTTTATAGTAGATAGTAGATAGTTGATAGTTGATAGTTGAAGGACTATAGACTATAGACTATAGACTATAAACCATAAACCATAAACCATAAACTATAAACCATAAACTATAAACCATAAACTATAAACTATAAACCATAAACTATAAACGAGATTTTAAAATTGCTCTAAAAACCGAATATCGTTTTCAAAAAATAATCTAATGTTATTGATGCCGTATTTTAGCATAGCAATTCTTTCTACGCCGACGCCGAAGGCAAAACCGGTGTATTTTGTTGAATCATAATTAACTATTTTAAATATCTCCGGGTCAACCATCCCGGCGCCTAAAATCTCTATCCAACCGGTATATTTACAAAGCCCACATCCTTTTCCTTCACATATTACGCAAGAAATGTCTATTTCTGCCGAAGGCTCAGTAAAAGGGAAGAAACTCGGTCTAAACCGAAGATTAGTTTGTTCCCCAAAGATAAGATGGATAAATGATGAAAGCACTCCCTTTAAATCACTAAATGTCGTCCATTCATCAACTAATAAACCTTCTACCTGATGAAACATAGGTGAATGAGAAATATCAGCATCTTTACGATAGACCCTGCCAGGAACAATTATTCGCAAAGGCGGTTGTTGTTTTTCCATAACACGAATTTGAACCGGGGAGGTATGTGTGCGTAAAATCACATCTTCAGAATCGCTTTTGACATAAAAGGTATCATGCATATCCCGTGCCGGATGATGAAGTGGGATATTCAAGGCATCGAAATTATAATAACTTAATTCTACCTCAGGCCCTTCGGCTATTTGAAAACCTAATCTAACAAAAATATCTACTATTTGGTTTAATATAATCGTTATGGGATGAAATTTACCTATTTGAGGTCCAATACCAGGCAAGGTTATATCAATCTTTTCTAAAAGTAATTTCTCTTGCTGGGTTTTAGATTTTAATAGTTCTGTTTTTTCGGTAAGTAATTGGGTAATTTTATTCTTTATCTCATTAATTAATTTCCCGATTTTAGGTTTTTCTTCGGCAGAAAGACTTCCCATCCGGGTTAGAAGTTGGGTAATCAACCCTTCTTTTCGTCCTAAATATTTTACCCGCAGTTTTTCTAATACCTCAAAAGAAATGGCTTTTTTAATCTCATTTTCTGCCTCTATCATTAGAGACTTAATTTTTTCTTCCATTGTTTCCAGACTCCAAATTTTTACAATGCGGTAATTCCTAAGGCAACTAATATCCCCAGTCCGGCGCCGACAAAGACTTCTACCGGCGTATGACCTAATAATTCCTTTAATCTCCGCTCACTTATTGTTCCTTTTTCATAAAGTTCATCAACCATAATATTCAAAATCCGTGCTTGTTGACCAACTGCCCGCCGGACACCAACCGCATCGGTCATAATAATAAATGCAAATATCAGAGTGACAATAAAAAGTGGTGTATCCCAGCCGTGTATTTTACCAACAGCAGTAGATAAAGCCATCACGGTTGCTGAATGAGAGCTTGGCATCCCACCTGAACCTAACAGCAGTCTAAAATTTATTCGTCTATTCTTGCGGGCATAGATAATAATCTTTAAAACCTGGGCAATTAACCAGGCTAAAACCGACGCTAAAAATATCTTGTTTTGTAATATTGTGATAATCGCAGTTACCATTATTCTTGCACCTCAGTCTGAAATCACTGAACAGTATAACACTTATTAATCGAAATTTGACCCAGATATGGCTATGAAATTCCAAATTCCATTTAGTGAATTAGTGAATTAAGCGAATTAGCGAATTAGTAAAATCTAATCTCTAATTCACTAATCTCTAATTCGCTTTTTGGTATGTGGAATTTGGTGCTTGGGATTTGGGATTTTTTACTTATCCACCCTGAGTAAAATTTTGACTAATAACTGCTATAGGCTACTGATTAGTCTTCACGGTTCACTCTTCACTGCTAAATGCTTACTTTTTGCCAAATATCTCTTCGCTCTCCGGACATTCGATAAATCTCGTGGCATCTTTGGTCAAATCTATATCTTTAACCTTTGAAAATGGTATTAGTTCGCCTTTAGCATCAATCAATACTCTAATCACTGGTCTGACAATTGCCCGCTCATTTACTTTAACGACTAATCCTATTTCTCCGGTATTAAGCTTAACCAGGCTTCCAAGAGGGTAGATAGACAAAGTCCTCAAAAAAGCACGGACAACATCTATGGCAAAATCACTATAAGTTTGACTAATAATAATTCTCATTGCGTCATGAGGGAGTAACCCTTTTCGATATGGTCTATCCGTTGTCAGGGCATCATAGACATCGGCAATTGAGGTCATTACGGCAAATTGTGGAATTTCAACACCGACTAATTTCCGTGGATACCCTCGCCCATCATATCTTTCATGATGGGCATAAGCAACCATTCTGGGAACTTCACTTATATCTTTTTCTCTCGAAAGGATATTATAGCTATAAATAGGATGTTTTTTCATTTCCTCAAATTCTTCTGGGGTTAATCTTCCGGGTTTATCTAATATCTCATGCCTGATCAGTATTTTACCTACATCATGAAGCAACGAACCAATAGCTAAATCTTCTAAATCTTTCCTTTTTAATTTCTGTTTTAGACCGATGAGTGTGGATAAGGTGCAAACATTGATTGAATGTGAGAAGGTATATTTATCATAGGTTCTAATATCCATAAGATTTATCAAAGAATCTTCATAGTTTGAGATAACTTCTTCAATTAATTTAGTAACCACCTCCCGCACGGTCATTTTATCAATCATCCTCCCTGCTCTTGCCTCTTGAAGACTGGTATAGACGACTTTTATTGCCTCTTCTTTTGTCTGGTTAGAAAGCAAAACAGGGATGTCTTGAATCAATTTTTTGGCTTCTGCATTTTTTAGTATTTTATCATCAAAAACTTCTATTTTTGGAGGTTCTGCTACAAAATATCCTGGCATATCTTTATTATACTTACCTATTGTTAAAAAGTCAATTAAAAAATAAGGGTAACTGTGATTCAGACACTGGACATCAGACACAAGACTATAGACTCTATAGCGGTTATTAACTGGAAGTTTACATAGGATAATACCCCATAAATAAGGCATGAGAATAATCGTTCCGTTAGGAACATAATATCGGTAGGAATAGATAGACAAATCAATCAGTTCCGTAGGAACGATATATTGGTAGAAAATTTATGGAAAGCCATTTACCGATATATTGTCCCTATGGGACATTATTTGTATGATATTTATTTCTACCGATATATTGTCCCTATGGGACATTAAATGAAGCAAAACTCAAAACTACAACTAAAAACTTCTCCATCAGTCGCAATAAATCTCAATGAATCTATTAGTTTTAAGGTTTTGAGATGAGGTTTTGAGTTTTGACATTTGAGTTTTGAGTTGATATTGTCCCATCTGATGGACACGGCTGAACGCTTACGAGATAATTTTACATTTTGATATGTAATTTTTATATTTGCTTTTTGCATTTTGCTCTTTGGAGGAAATCCCTTTTGGACACCAAATCTGCATAGATTTCATTATTTAGAGTTATTTTCAGACACCACCGATTTTCCGTGTTTTATCCGTGTCCATCTGTGGCTGAATAGTTACTATTTTTCTTTGTGACTCTGTGGTGAACGATTACATATTCAGAGGCTACGCTGTAGTTTCTTTTATGTTCCTGGATAATGTTTTAATCGCTTCAATGATAAGCATTATACTTAGAAGCAAAAGGACAACCCCACAAATACCCGAAATCAAAACATCCGGGACAACACTGCTACCCTGAAGTATTTCTGGTAAAGAAGTGATGAAAGGTAAGGTTAAAGTTACCAATGACCATAAAGTCATCAGTAACATAAATATCATTGGTAGGATGGTATAAATGGCATTTTTACCAGTCTTTATCAACCAGACAGAAATTCCAAGTAAGGTTAAAGAAGCAAGTAATTGATTGCTTGTGCCAAAGATTGGCCAGGCAACTAAATATCCCTTTTCTTTGGTCAACATTAAAAATAATAAAGGAACAAATAAGCTGATTAAGGCACATATTATTCCGCCAATTTTTGATTTCCACCCAATTAGTTCCTGGAGGATATAGCGGGCAAGCCTTGTTGAGACATCAAGGGTATCATAGACAAAGGTTGAAAAAGCAAGTAAGGCAAATGGGAAGGCAAAACTAAACGCTATTCCAATTAACCCCATGTATTGAGCAATACCATTAGCATAGATAAGATTTGGGTCGGATTTAAGCATCTCTGCCCCTTTTGGTAGCATTATGACGGTTATCATTGCCAGCACTGCGATTAAACCTTCAAGTAACATTGCCCCGTAACCAACTGACACCGCATCTTTTTCGCGGGAAAGTTGTTTTGAAGTCGTTCCCGAACTGACAATTCCGTGAAATCCTGAACACGCACCACAAGCAACCGTAATAAATAAAACAGGGAAGAGTAATTTTCCATTAGCCAGACTTTTTAATCCTTCAAGATTAAATGCCGGGTATTGTATGGTAAATCCTCCAAATATTGCGCCAATCAACCCAATGATAATTATAAGATATAAAAACCAACCACCAAGATAGCCACGAGGTTGAAGCAATAACCACATTGGGATGACTGCGGCAATAAAGCAATATATCAACAAGATTATATCCCATTGTTTTACAGATAATGAACCAAGTATTTCTATGGGTAATCGTGGTCCAACCCAGATTATTAATAATACTATTGGCAAAAATATCACGGTTGCTAACCACAGTTTAATCTTAAATTTGTATAAAAGGATTCCCATAAGCACTGCCGCAAGAAGATAAAGGAAGGATGACGCCGCCACGCCAGGACCAAATGCCTCTTCTTTAACGACTGTCTTAAAGGTATGAGCTGTAATATCTGTAAAGGCAATAATGACATAAATCAAGGCAAGCCAGACAAAAATCAGGAACAGGATATGAGAGGTCGGGGACATATATTGTTTAACAATCTCACCAATAGATGCGGCTTTATGTCTAATTGAAGCAACTAAACTTGAGAAATCATGGACACCACCAATGAATATTGCCCCCAGAACTATCCAGAGAAGTGCCGGTGCCCAACCAAACCATAAACATCCAAGAATGGGCCCGACAATCGGTCCGGCGGCCGCAATTGCCGAAAAATGCTGTCCCAATAATAACATAGGTTTTGCCGGAACAAAATCTCTTCCATCATTCATCTCCTGTGCCGGCGTAAGAACTGAATCATCTAATTTCATCTGTTTTTGCAAAAACCGACCATAAACACAATAACCCGCTAAAAAAATGAGCATAACTATTAAAATTAATAAACTAATCATTTTTCATTTCCCTCCTTAATTTTGGTAAACGCTCTCGGATAAAACCTGTTCCTGTCCCTGATTAAATCAGGGATTCAGGAATTGAGCGTTGATTCTTGACCTGTCGTCAGGACAGGTTTATTAGTCTTCACACACCTTGAATTTTTCCTTCACCCACAGTATTCCCCTCTTGAGAGCTTATCCTTACCCACATCTTTTACTGGACAATGTTATTAACTATGCATTCATTCACAATTCACCATTCACAATTCACAATTTTTTCCCTAAATTTCCTTAATAATGGTGAATGGTGAATTGTGTAACCGTTCAGGTCTTGAGTTACTAATATTGATTGAGATTTCAGAACACTTACAAAATATTGAATGTAGAATGTTCAAAGTATAAAAACGGCCAAACAGAAAAATCCAGAAACTTCATCATTCTACATTCAGTATTCTACATTCGATATTCAATATTATTCCTGTTACCTGAACGATTATGAAATCTGAAATAGAAGAATCCACCTCCTACCCCCGCCAGCGGGGGACAACGGCCAATCAATCACTTGAATGGCGACAGAGCACTAGTGCTCTGTCGCTACTCAATTGATGTCCCCCCTTGGCCTAATCATTACCCACATCTTTTAGTGGACAGATTAGATAGAAATTCCAAATTCCAAGCACCAAATTCCAAATAAATTCCAAATTCCAAGCACCAAATCCCAAAC
>JBFLYA010000028.1 GCA_040757115.1 bacterium
GCTAAAATAAAAATAAGGACTTTATGCCCCTAAAACTAAAAAACTTGAACATCGAGTAATAGAAATTTATGGAAATTTGTTGTTTTCCACAATCAATTTCTACCTATTTCTATAAATTTCAATCTATATTCTATTATCTTATCTCCATATCACTCTTATCTCCTTATCCCCTTTCTTACACTTTTGATATATAGCCTGAACGGTTACGAAAATATCTATAACTTTCTCAATAAACATATCGCTCCTACGGAGCTAATTTGATGTTGAGACGATAAATTTATAAACATCTCGCCCTTACAGGGCTGAATATATTTTATAAACTCCGTTAGGAGTGATATATTTGTAGACTATATTTTTCTATAAATATCGAAATCCCCGAAATTCTTTTCTAACTTAAATCTTGTTTTTAATATTGGTGATGGGTCATAATCTATTTGGTCGTAGAAACTTTTTCTCACTATTATCCATTTAATTTGAGGGTTACTTATTGTTTCTTCCAGACTCTTATAATTTCCCCCTGTCCAAAAAGGTAGTTTTCCAATTTCAATAAATAAGTATATATTGCTTGCATAGGCAATGTCATATTGAGTAAGAACCAATTCATTTGGCTTAATAGACTTTTTAAGATATGAAGTTGCCTCTTTAAATCCTTTTTCTCCATAGCAATATCTAGTAGAATAAATTGCCTTTTTTTGTATCAAATCAAGACTTATATTTGCAGAGATTAATGATAGAAAAGTTCCTAATGTTATAACCTTTAATAAATTATAATCTCTCTTAATAATCTTTATTATACTTATTACACCTATAAAAAGTATTAAATAAGAGAGAATTGATAGAAGGTTTTTTGTCACTATGATTTTTAATTTAATTGGATTAGCCATTACACCTGATTTTAGAGCAAAAGGTGACAAAAGTGGATTACCTACTACAAATAGGCAATATATAGTACTCAAAAGAATTAAACAAATAGATAACATCACCTCTTTTTGGGTAAATTTAAGATGTTGGATGACAAATACTGATATTACAATCGAGAAAGCAGGTAACATCGGATGATGATAAAGTATAAATCCTGCACCATGTATTTTAGTTAAAATAAAGATAATAAAAATAATGCTTCCATATAGAATTAATAAGTCAATCAACATTAATTCTTTATTTTTAAAGTATCTCTTTATCGCTTCTACAAGACTAAAGATTATTATGAGTATAAAAAATGGTGATGTCCAGAAGACTACATTTCTCAATACTGCAAATGATACCAATAAATCTTTTAACATATTAGATGGCAAAGATACTTTATTTAGAAGAGGACCAAAGTTATGTTCAAATGGTGTCCAAAATGGATAAGAAAATAACTTACAATATAATCCCCAGGTAAATAAAAATAGACAACTTCCCAGACTAAAGATAATTAATGGTTGAACTATAGCTTTTTTAAAATCTCTATTAATTATATGATATAGGAAAATAGTTGGTAATAATAGAAGTGCGTGAAATTTTACCCATAATAACACTCCAAATAAAATACCAGGTAAAATATTATTTTTGTAACTATATTTTTTAATTCCAGATTTGATAAAAAGTAAAAGAAATAAGGTTGAGAGTGGTGTGAGAAGAGTTGTGCACATCACTAAACTACCTTGAATTACCGCAGGATTTATCGAAAATAAAAATATAGCAACTCCTCCTATCAGAAAAACTTTGTCATTGTCTTTGAAGACTTCCTTTGAGATTAGATAAATTAAGAGTAAATTACATAAAAAGCAAAAAATCTGAATTAACCGAACACTGAAATCCGCTCCATAGAATAGTTTTAAAAATAAGGCTATTATATATGCATGTAGCAACGGATGTGTATGAGGATAAGGACCAAAATTTATCCCCTGGTGATAATAAGGCACTCCATTAAAAATGATACCTTTACCCAGGAGGAGATGTTCTAATTCATCTGTGATAAAAGGTGTATTGGTAAATGGTAGAATTAAAAAAAAATATATTATTAGACTTATTATGGATAGGATAATAAATATTAGATGGGGCTTTTTTATTGTAGGAATTGAATTCATCTTGATACTTTCCTTTTTTTGATATAAAGATAATAACCGAATATCCCAATTATAAGAAATAATGAAAGCCCTATTAGACCATATATTAGCTGATTATACATTGAATCAAAAATTCTAAGATAATGTTCAACAGGTAATGTTTTTTTCCAACCCATGTAATAAACTTCTTCAGTGAGATGGTCTCCAAAGGATATAAAAAAATCTTTCCAGATGGTTAAAATTGCTATTAACCCACTACAAAGAATCGCTCCAAAACTACCTATTGGTACAATATATGTTTTTATATTTATATTATCCCAACTTCGCCGCTTTAAAAAATAAGTCTTGTATTATCAACAACTTACAGAGTAGAGAGGTTGAGTTTTGGCACTACAGTATGAATCCCCACAAAATGATTTGACTGTTTTCCCTAGTTGATAAGGTAACTCCAAGGCATTATAAATCTCTTGATGAGATAATTCAGCCTTTGAGGATTTTCTTATCTGCATCAATTGACCATCCTTCCTTTTCAGCGTTGTGGTTATCCGGACTTGCCTCGACAATATCTGGCGAATCCTTGACCAACTATCTTGTATCCCTTTTCGTCGTCCCTTGAAACGAATGGTCTGTCCAATATGATAAGCAATCACCGTAATAAAAAGATGCCCATCTACTCTCTCCTCTTTCTGAGGGATGGGATGGGTTAATTGGCTAATGATAGATTGGGTAGAGGATTATAATAGTTTGTCATCGCGAATTATTCAGCCACAGATAAACACGGATGAAACACTGAAGATTCGTGAATCGTGTCCGTTTTTCGTGTCCGTAATTAGGCTCAAGGTTGAAGGCAAATTCAGGTATAGTGCCTCGTGTCTCCTATCCTTCTCCGCTTCTCCCTTTCTCATCTGTCCTCTGCCTTCTATCTTCTATCCTCTACTATTTATCCGTGTCAATCTGTGTCAATCAGTGGCTGAACAGTTACGATAATTGTTTTTCTACAGCCATTAATATCCGTTCCGGGGTAATTTGTGCCATACAGTTATAGAATGGGCATTTTTGTAATCTGCACCGTTTATATTGGCATTTTATCTCATCAGGCATAAGCACTGTATGTCCTTCTCCCGGAGGTCCCCATTTAGCCGAGCTTTGAGTGCGAATGGGTGGAAATAAAGCTATTACTGGCTTACCCAGCCCGGCCGCGATGTGCATTGGTCCGGTGCTGGGTCCAATAAAAAGATGATAAAATGAATACACAGCCATTAATTGTCCCAGAGTCGTCTGGCCGGCTAAATTAACTGGTTGAGAGTATGTTTGAGGCAATATTCTCTCCACCTCTTCTTTACTTCCACTTAACACGACCTTTACCCCGTATTTTTCACTCAAAAGGTCAATTAAACGACCATACAGATGCTCAGGCCAATTTAAAGCAGACCCCCCACTCCCAGGATGGATACCAATTAAAGGAATGGTATTCCCTACCTGATATTTTTCCAATAAAGATTGAGCGTATTCTTTATCTTCTTTCTTTATCTGTAGTCGAATTTTTTCTCTTACAGATTGAACACCCGCTTTTTCAACTAATTTCAGGCAATAGTCCATTTCATGATGAACAATTTTTGTGCGGTGAATATATGCCTTCTGGTTAAATAAGATACCAACTGGTTTATATCCTGTTCCTATTCGCCAGGGTATACCACTTAACCAACAGAGCCAGCCATTTCGCCAATTTGGATAAAGAACTATTGCCAGGTCAAATCTTTTTTCTGCTATCTGCCGGGCTAATTCAAACACATCCTGATTCCGGTCAATAATTATCTCATCTATATCGGGATTATTCCATAAAATCTCCTGCGTATATTCCCGAATTAAAACCCCAATATGAGCATCAGGATAACCTTTTCTTAAGGATGCTATCGCGGGTAGACTTAAGATTAAATCACCTATTCGGTCATTTCTTACCACAAGTATCTTTTTTACCTTGCCGCTATTTTCTAATTTAGTCATTTTGGATTTTGAATTTTTGAGTGGGTCATTTCCCACAATTTAGCATACTTTACTAATCGATGAAAAGAGGAAAAGATTGCCCATAAAAAGCCTTGAGTCCCATCTAAAAATCCTAATTTAAAAATATATCGGCTAATGAAATCTACGCAGGAAAGTAAAATTTGTAGCGTAAATATTACTTTTTCTCCCTGGTTAAATTTTTTTAAAGCCTCAATACCGGAATATTGATTAAACCTTTCGAAATAATCTCTAATATCTTTGTAACTAAAATGAAGGATATAATTTTTAAAATAGCCTATTTCTCCATCAATAAACAGGTCTTCATGAACCAGGGCTTGAGTAAATTTAGCCTTTTGTCTTTTGAACAACCGGATATGTTTTTCGTGACCACAGCCGCCATATCGCAATTCTCTGCCAAGCCAGTAGAATTTAAACGGAATGTAATACCCATCTTTATTTAGTTGGCTCTGGAGTATTTCATCTTTTAGTTGCGCTGTTACTCGTTCATCTGCATCAATGCTCAATACCCACTCTGATGTTGCCTTTTCTAAAGCAAATTGTTTTTGAAGACCGTATCCTTCCCATTTTCTCTGGATTATTTTATCCGTATATTCCTTACAAATCTCAACCGTTTTATCACTGCTTTTAGAATCCACAACCACTATTTCATCTGCCCATTTGACACTTTCTAAACAATCCTTGATATTCTCTTCTTCGTTATAGGTAATGATGATGACAGATATACCCAATTCCCTTTCTCCAAAATTATATTATCATAGAATTGTTGAACTGTCAATAAAAATGTTGCCAGCGGATGTGTGTAATAAAAAGGGGATAGAATTATTTTGGATTTTGGATTAAAATAAATTATTAAAGTAATCTTGCAATATCTTTTTATGGTCGAAGGCAAGGTTTTGGGGTAGGGTTTCTTGAGTGAAAACCCCTATTTGTTTGGCATCATCATCTGCTTTAGGTGTGCCCGTTGCTCTGGCGAGATAAACGGTGGTAATGGTGTGGTGTCTTGGGTCTCTTTCCGGATTTGAGTAAGTATGGAATTGTTTTATCAGCTGGACATCAAGTGAAGTTTCTTCTTTTGCCTCGCGGACGGCGGTTTGTTCTAAACTCTCACCATAATCAACAAATCCACCCGGAATTGCCCAGCCATAAGGTGGATTTTTGCGATTAATTAAAATAATCCCTTTATCTTCCAACTCAATGATTATATCAACTGTAGGAATAGGATTTTTATATCTTTTTTGTCTCACTTGACTATAATCCCCGCATAACCCACGACTTGTTGATAATCTCCTGTTGTCTCACCTGAGGTCGTGTATTTGACCAGTTCTGCCTCTTTAGCCCCTAATTCTTTAGCCGCAACTAACATAATCACCGCCGGGATGTATCCACACATAGTAATATGGAAGATATGGACATTTTCCAGAAGTATCTCTTCGTCTAATTTTAAGATAGAATCAATGGCTATTTTATCCTTGCGCTGGGCATCCTCATGAGACTCATAATGAGTCATATCTGATGAGGCAATTATGACTACCTTTTTTGAGAGATTTTTAAGGATTTTACCTATCTCAAGTCCTAACTGTTTATAATCCTCATCTCTGGAATGACTTACGCAAATTGGGACGATTTGAAAGGCATTTTCTTTAAATAGAACCTGAAGAAAAGGAAGTTGAACTTCAATTGAATGTTCGTAAAGATGGGCAAGATGGTCTTCTTGCAGATGTTTTGACGAAGATAGAAGTTGGTCAGCGAGCTGGAAATCAATCGGAACACTCCCTAATGCTGTTTCCCAAATACCTTTAGTCATAATCGCAAATGGTTTGCCGTAGCCAGTATGATTTGGGCATAGAATAATAAAGGTTTGAGCAGGTTTAATCCTTGAATAAACTGCCCCAGCCGTAGAGCCAGAATAGATATAACCAGCATGTGGGGCAATTAACCCGATAACCTCTTCCTGAACAGCATCAGCTATGAGATAGTTTTTTATCTCCTCTTCCAACCTTTCTGGATTCCCTGGATAAAACTGTCCTGCGACTACAGGTCTTCTTATCATTTCTACCTCCTCCTATAGGGTTTCACGAAATTAAAAGCAAGTAACTGTTAACTAATTACCATTTACCAAAATATAAGGATACCATATCTTGCTATATTTTGTCAAGAGGATAATTTTGAAACTTACCTATATCTCTGTAAACTTAAGGAATAATGGGAAATGGGGACGCACACAATTATCTTGACATTTTAGCTTCCGGAGTTTAAGGTATTATGCCACGGGTAGCGAGAATAATGATAGAAAACATTCCTTACCATGTCCCCCAACGAGGTAACAGGAGAGAGGATATATTTTTTGGAGATGAAGACCGCAAGAAGTATCTTGAATGGCTCAAGGTGTATTCAGAAAGATATGGATTAAAGATATGGGCGTATTGCTTGATGACAAACCATATCCATTTAGTAGTAGTTGCTTGTCATAAGGATTCCCTGGAAAAGACAATGCGTTCATTGCATACGAGGTATGCCATCCACATAAATCGTTCAAGGGATTGGAGTGGTCACCTTTGGCAAGGATGATATTTTTCCAGTGCTCTTGACGAAGGATATTTATGGGCGGCTGTGCGTTATGTAGAGCTAAATCCTGTGCGAGCTGGTATTATTCAAAATGCTGAAGATTATATGTGGTCAAGTGCTATGGCACATTGTGGGAAGAGAAAGGATAATATTCTTTCTTCTGATTTTCCTCCGGCAGGAGTAGTAATAGATTGGTTGGGATGGCTTAGAGAGAGAGGGAAGCAGGAGGATATAGACATATTAAAGCGAAATACACAGAAGGGGTTACCTACTGGAAGAGAATCTTTTATGGAAAAGGTTATGAATCGGTCATTGAAGTTTAGGCTTCCATGAAGACCAAGAAAAGTGGAAGAAAAAGATGAGTAAAAAATAGTGTGCGTCCCCTATTCTACTATGAAAATTTAGTCTTCAGAACTGGTTTCAGAAAATAATCCTTGACATTTATTGGGCAGAATTATATAATTTAAACAAATGGCTATAATTTTCTTACCCAAGCCTAAAACCGCAGGGAAGATGTCTATTGAGGAGGCAATTGCGCGGAGGCAGTCCATACGCAACTTCAGACAGGACCCACTTACACTCGAACAGTTATCCCAACTTCTCTGGTCAGCACAAGGAATAACTGAACAATTCCGTCGTGCTGTTCCTTCGGCTGGGGCAACTTATCCTTTAGAGGTTTTTGCCGTAATTGGCATAGTTGAAGGAATGAATTCTGGCGTGCATCATTATCATCCAATGAAACATAGCCTTGAGCTAATTAAAGAAGGGGATTTTAGAAGGGAATTAGCCTCAGCCGCACTTAATCAGGAATTCATTGCCTGTGCACCACTGGATATTGTTATTTGTGCCGAATATAGCCGAACAACCTTCAGATATGGCAGTCGTGGCGAAAAATATGTCTATATGGAGGTAGGTCATGCAGGACAAAATCTTTCTTTAATCGCAGAAACATTAGGATTAGGCACAGTCGTTATTGGCGCATTCATTGATGAGGAAGTAACCCGATGTTTAAGTCTGCCTAAAAAATTTGCCCCATTATATATTATGCCATTTGGCTATCCAGGATAAAAATGTATCCACTTATTATTATTGCCGGACCGACTGCGGTCGGTAAAACAGAATTAGCTCATCTGCTTGCTCAAAAATCAGGTGGAGAGATTATCTCTGCTGATTCAAGACAGGTATATCGCTATATGGACATTGGCACGGCAAAACCTGATAAACTTCTCTGTCAGGAACTTCCATATCATTTGATAGATATCGTTTATCCAGATGAAAATTGGACTGTGGCTGACTTTAAAGAAAAAGCAGAGGAAACAATTACTAAGGTTCATTCGCACAAACGGTTTCCTTTCTTAGTTGGCGGCACAGGATTATACATCAAGGCAATCACTACTGGCCTTTTTCCCTCTCCAGCCCCTTCTGCGACTATTCGCCATAATCTTCAACTCCAGCTGACCCAATTTGGCACCGCATACCTTTATGACAAACTTTGTCAGGTGGATAAAGAAAAGGCAGAAAAATTAAATCCAAATGATACCCGCAGAATAATTCGGGCATTAGAAGTATTCTATCAAACAGGAATACCCATCTCTCAACTTCAACAGCATAAAACTCAGAAAAAAGATTATAATCTTATTATGATTTGTTTAAATAAAGAGCGTGATAAGTTATATTGTCAGATTAATGAACGGGTAGATAGGATGATAAAACAAGGATTTGTGGAGGAAGTCCAATCTTTACTTAAAATGGGTTATAATGAAAATTTAATCGCTATGGAAGCCGTTGGGTATAAACAGATAATTAGTTATTTGAAAGGGGATTATGATTTAAATGAAACAATTGAAATGATAAAACAACAAACACGAAATTTTGCCAAACGCCAGCTTACATGGTTTCGTGCAGAAAAAAGATTTACCTGGTTTTCACCGAAAGATAAAGATAAAATCTATGAGTTTATTTTGAATTCACTAAAAATCAATTGACATCTTAAGATGTTTGTGTTATATTAATTTTATGTATCGAGTAAGAGTTGAGGCACAATTTTGTGCCGCACATAAAATAATAGGTCATCAAGATAAATGCTCCAAACTCCATGGACATAATTGGAATGTAGAAGTAATTGTGAGCAATGATAAACTAAATAAATCAGGGATGATTATCGATTTTGATGAATTAAAAGAGTGGACGAAAAAGGTCATTGAACCTTTAGACCATCAAAATCTGAACGAACTAAAACCTTTTTCAAATTCAAGCCCAACCGCAGAGGCAATTGCCCAATATCTTTATCTTGAACTACAAAAATTATTGAGTCAAGTCAAACTTGAAGAGGTAAAGGTCTGGGAAACGCCCACCTGCTGGGCATCTTATTCAAGGCAGGATTTTTATGGAGGCGAATGATGAGAGAATGTAATGTTGCCCAGAATAAAAAAGGGTGCACTTGCACCTATGACCCCTGTCCTCGGAAGGGTATTTGTTGCGAATGTATTCAATACCACTGGCGTATGAAACAACTACCAGGCTGTTTATTTCCACCAAATGTTGAAAGAACTTATGATAGGTCAATAGAAAAATTTATCCAGACATATCAAAGGTAGAAGTAAATAAATGAAAATAAAAGGTAACTGTTCACCGCAGAGACACAGAGACGCAGAGAAAAAAATTAAAATCTATGGATGAGACGCTTAACATCCCCGGGCAAGCTCTTGAGTACAACAACATTAAACTTGCCCTGATGAAAATCAGGAATGGATTAACAAATCTGGCTTGTCTGCTGAACATTCGGCAAGCAGGTCATAAGTATTTCAATGTCTGCATCAATAATCTTTTATGTGATCTAATTTATTTTTATGTTTTCTCTGTTCCTCTGCGTCTCTGCGGTAAATTACCACCTGAATTTTTCTACCGGAGGGAAGAACTATGCCAGAAAAGTTGTTGCTCGGTCAAATATTGGTAGAGGAAGGAGTGCTAACGAAAGAAGAACTCCATCAGGCATTGTTAGAGCAAAAGAAGTCTAACAAAAGATTAGGAAGAATATTGGTTGATTTGGGGTTTCTATCAGAAGAAATAATAATAGACCATTTAACTCATCAAATCACGGATATTTTGGAAGAATGTGAGGATATTACTTCTCATTTAGTCCGGAAATCACACGAGTTAATTAGAGAAAAACCCATAATTTATAAAAAAACTCCATTTAATCCATATCTTTCTGAATACACCTTGAGCCATTCAAGATACCTCTTGCGGTCTTCGTCTCCAAAAAATATATCCTCTCTCCTGTTACCTCGTTGGGTTACATGGTAAGGAATGTTTTCTATCATTATTCTCGCTACCCGTGGCATAATACCTTATATTATATAACTCCGGAAGCTAAAATGTCAAGATAATTGTGTGCGTCCCCCATTTTCACACACATTTTCAACCAAAATGTCAAGATAATTGTGTGCGTCCCCATTTTCAACCCTGTTAATCCAATTCACCCCTTTCAATGGCAATATTATCAAGCCATTACCTCTGGTGGTGGTAATTTGACTACTGTCTATTTTATTCCATTACCAGTGACTCAGCTATTATTTGCCAGATATATTTGACCTCAATATCGAGATTGTATTTGGGTTTCAATCCTCGCAGTATCTGGTCGCGGCAGTTGGAGCAGCCAACTACAACTACTTCAGCCCCGGAGTTTTTTATAGCTTCAGCCTTTTTGCGGCCATAGTAATTTCGCTCTTCTTTGTATGGCCCTGCCCAGGCACCGCCACCCGCTCCACAGCAGAATGAATTGGCTCTGGTTGGATGCATCTCGACAAAATTATCTGTGCATTGTTCAAGAATCCACCGCGGTTCATCATACTTACCCTGGCCAAAGAACTGCTCTGCTACCCGTCCGTGCTTGCAGGAATCATGCCAGGTATGGAGTTTAGTATTCTTGCTCTTGTCAACCTTTATCCTGCCTTGCTTCAGGTATTCGATGATAATATCGTAGATGTAAAGATAATCAATGCTTAAATTCGCATCCTTTCCTTTCCATTTCTCAAGACCTAACCGGCAGCCAAAAGAACCACCGCCGCAATCAGGCAGAATTAGCCGTTTGATATTGTGTTTTTTGACAAAGTCAATCTTTCTTCGGGCTAAGGTCATAGAAGCTTCCTCGTTGGCAGTAAAAAGCCCCCAATCCACTGCCTCCCAGTTATCTTTGGGAATAGTCCAGTCTGCACCAGAGGCATAAAATATCTTCCAGTACCATTTCATATCATCCGAATCTGCCGAAATCTCTTTGGAATTAGGGTAAAAGGCAACATCAGCACCATCTTTGTCTATGGGAAGCTTAAAATCAGCAAACCCTTCTTCTTCTCGCAGTTCTTCCTCAACCATTTCTAAAACCTGGAAATATACCGCTTCAGGAATACCCATATTATTTCCAGTAGCCAGCGCCTTTTCTGTCCCCTTATGTAGCACCCCAGGCACCTTATCCCTGGGCCTAAGAGCCTTCATTAATTCCATTATGTGAACAATGTCAACCTTCATTGGGCAAGCATACATACATCTTCCACAAATGGTGCAAACCCAGGGGAATTTGGAGTCAACTACTTCATCCACCATCCCGTAAACTAACTTCCGCAGAACCTTACGGATATCCCATCCTTCAAGGTCACCCAAAATCCCTGAAACCGCACAACCTCCGGCACATGTCCCGCAAGTTAAGCAAGTATTTAAGTCTGCATGTTGCAAAATCTCTTTAATCTCCTCAGATACCTTTTTGGGTTGAATAGATTCCATCTCTAAACCTCCTGATTTTAAATATAGGACTTATTTTTTTAACGGGTTTGGACCCAGGTTTCGTATCCTCTCAGTCATCTCCCGGGCAACCTCAGCGAACTTAGGCCCCATAGAAGCGCTCATATTATACATCTCCAGCCTCTTTCCATCAATACCAATCTCATCCAGCAATTTTTTAGCCCTGGCTACCCGCCGTTTAGCTTTGATATTTCCATCTATAAAATGGCAGTTGCCTTCAAGACAACCAGCCACATACACTCCATCAGCCCCATCCTCAAATGCTTTGAGCAGATATAAAATATCCACCTTGCCGGTGCAGGGCAGCTTAATTATCTTGACATTCGCCGGATAATTAAGTCTCATCGAGCCGGCTAAGTCAGCGGCTCCATAGGCACAGTAATGACAGCAAAAAGCAACTATCTCCGGTTCGAATTGTTCACTCATATTTCACCTCTTAATTTTAAATATAGGACTTATTAAACATTGCATCTACTTTAGCCAGTATCTGCGGATCGCGGTAGTGCATCAGTTGAATCGCCTTAGCCGGACATTCTGAGGCACATATCCCACATCCCTGACATTTAGCTGCCTCAATCTCTGCTACCCCAGCCTTACTTATAAACGGCACATCGTAAGGACACATTCGGACACAGGTCAGGCAGGCAACACATTTTTTCTCATCAACCCACGAGACAACCCCACCGGTTTCTAAATAATCCTTTGAGAGAATCGTTGCGGCTCGACCAGCCGCTGCCTGGGCTTGAGCGATGGATTCCTCAATTAGCTTGGGCGAATGTGCCAGACCACATAAAAACATACCCTCATTGGCAAAATCTACCGGCCTCAGCTTCATATGTGCCTCAAGGAAGAATCTATCAGCCGTAAGGGTTACCTTCAAAAGTGGAGCCAGCCTTTCGTTCTCCGGATGCGAGACAATCGCCGGGGCAAGTACCACTATATCAGGCTTTAACACCACCTCCGCACCCAATATTGGGTCTTTCACCTGCACCTGTAAGCCCCCATCATTAGTCACTACAGGCTTTGCCTCTTCACCGTATCGAATAAATTTCACCCCAGCCTGGCGAGCCTGGTAGTAGTATTCCTCCCGAAAACCGTATGTCCTGATGTCCCTGTAGAGGATGTATATATCTGCCTGCGGATTTTGTTCCTTAATCTTCAGCGCATTCTTGACCGCCTGACTACAGCAGATTCGACTGCAATACAGCCTGTCCTTTTCCCGCGAGCCAACGCACTGAATCATAACTACGGGATTCGGGACTCGGAACTCGGAACTCTGGATAGATAGTCGCTCTTCCAGTTCTCGTTGGGTAATCACCCGCTCATCCTGACCGTATAGATACTCTGCTGGTTTCGACTCTACCCCACCAGTAGCTACAATTACCACCCCATGCTCTATTTTTCTGACTTCTGACTCGGGGCACCCGCTTGCGGGTCGTCTGACTCCTGAATTAAAATGTCCTACATGCCCGGATACCTCTTTTACCTCACTTTGCAGATGCAGCTTAATTAACCGGTGGTTTTGCACCTTCTCCTGCAGAGACTTCAACAATTCTTGAGGGTTCTCACCCTCTAAGGTAAAGTGGATATGTCGCAGGTTGCCGCCCAGTTCATCTTCCCGTTCGACCAATTCAACCTCAAACCCTTGATTTGCCAGGGATAAGCTGGCAACCATCCCGGAAAGTCCACCACCAATAACCAATGCCCTTGGGGTAATCTTCATTGGGATAGTGTAAAGTGGTTCAAGTAGAGCGGCTCGGCCAACAGCCATTCTCACTAATTCCTTTGCCTTTTCAGTTGCGGCTTGGGGATTTGAGGCATGGACCCAGGAGCATTGGTCACGAATATTAGCCATCTCAAAAAGGTATTTATTCAAACCAGCCATGCGGATAGTATCCTGGAATAAGGGTTCATGTGTTCGCGGTGTGCAGGAAGCTACAATAACCCGATTTAGTTGTTTTTCTTCAATAATCTCCCGTATCCTTGCCTGGGTATCCTGAGAGCAGGTATAGAGGTTATATTCAGCATATTCCACATTTGGCAAGCCAGCCGCATATTCAGTAACCGCTGGTACATCTACCACCCCGGCGATATTTATGCCACATTTACAAATAAAAACGCCTATCCTCGGCTCAAGTCCCTGGACATCCTTTTCTGGTGGGTATTCTTTTTTGATAACCTCACTACCTCTTGTCGAAGCAAGCAATTCACCGGCACAAGCCGCTACACCGCTTGCCTCCATCACTGTAGAGGGAATATCCTTTGGTTCCTGAAAGGCTCCAGCCACATAAATGCCGTCTCGTGAGCTGGCCATTGGCTTAAAACTACTGGTCTGGCAAAAGCCATATTGGTTTAACCCAATTTCCAGCCGCTCGCTGAGTTCAACTACTGCCCTGGGCGGCTTGAAACCAACCGAAAGCACAACCATATCAAACTCTTCCTCACACAGAGTCCCATCCTCATCTGTCCAAACAAGCCTTAAATTGTCATCCTTGTCCGGGTCAATGGTATGAATCCTGGAACGAACAAACCGGACGCTATTGTCATTTTTAGCCCGATTGTAATAATCCTCAAATCCCTTGCCAAAGGTGCGCATATCCATATAAAAGATGGTTGTTTCCAATCCTTCTTCCCGGAGATGTTCTTTGGCAATGATTGCCTGTTTGATAGCATAGGTGCAGCAGACCGAAGAACAATATGGCTGTTCAACCCCTTTATCTCTTGAACCAACACATTGCAGCCAGGCAATCTTTTCTGGCATTTTGCCATCAGATGGTCTAAAGACATGTCCGCTATAGGGTCCAGAGGCAGAAAGGATGCGTTCAAACTCAAAGGAGGTTACCACATTGGGATATTTCCCATAGCCATAGGTCTGTTTTAAAGCAGGATTAAATGATTCAATACCCGGGGCAAGAATAATTGCCCCAACCTTAATTTCTTTGACCCTTTCCTCATCAGCATAGGAAACTGCCTCTCGCAGACAAAGATTCTCACATAATCCACAGCCAATGCACTTTTGACGGTCAATAGTATAAGTTCGTGGAACCGCCTGAGGATACCTGATGTAGATTGCCTTTCGTTCAGAAAGCCCCTGATTATGCTCATCTATGGCTTCAATCGGGCAGTGCTGAGCACATAACCCACAACCAGTGCACTTTTCGACATCAATGTAGCGGGCATGCTTGACCACATCTACCTCAAAAGCCCCTGCCTCACCGCTTACCTTGCCTATTTCAGCATTGGTGATAATCTCAATATTAAGGTTTTGCCCACAGTCAACTAACTTGGGCGAGACAATACACATTGCACAATCATTGGTTGGAAAGGTCTTATCCAATTGAGCCATCACCCCACCAATAGCCGGGGTTTGCTCTAAGAGATAAACCTTGAAACCTGACTCTGATAGGTCTAAAGAGGTCTGAATCCCTCCTATTCCTCCACCAATAACTAATACTGAACCTATCTTTTCAGCCATTTATTCCTCCAGTAGAAAATCTATGATACTTTGCTAAATCTCGGATACCGTTCCTTCATCCCTTGCAGATGAGCTATGCCATTATGCTCCATTTTAATCAGGAGTTTGAATGCCTGCCCTGGTGAAATTTCCAGAGACTTTGCTACTTCAATCGGGGTTAATGGGTTATCAGTAATTGCCCGGCTAATTTCCTGCATCAAAACGCTTTCCTCGATATTCCTGTCCATCATCTCATCAAATCGTGCTTGTTCCACAACCTCATGATAGACATTCCCCTGGGTAATTATTTCATATTCTTTGCCAGTAAGCCATCTTAGCCTCTCTGTTTCAGCTACCCCTAAAGCAATCTCCATCTTTTCCTCAAGGTTTTCCATTTCACTGATAGGTGGCAGGGCTTGAATCTGGTGAGTAAATTTTGTAACCACCTCAGCAAACCTCGCCCCTTCTGCGGCAGAAACCCAATCAAGTACAAATCGCTCAGATTCAATCCCGGACATCTTGAGCACTTTATTTACAAACCGCATCTTGCGTTCTGCCTGATAATTGCCGGTCTGATAGTGGCAGTCTCCTGGATGACAGCCCAGGACAAGTACCCCATCTGCTTTGGCTTTAAACGCCCGAAAGATAAAGACCGGGTCAATTCTGCCAGAACACATTACCCTGATTATTCGCAGGTTTGGCGGATAGTGGAAACGGGAAACCCCAGCCATATCTGCCCCCGCATACGCACACCAGTTGCATAAGAAACCAATTATCTTGGGGTTAGAATTTTTCACATTCATAATGTTTGCTCCTTTAGAAAACGCTTGACATATCCAACAATATGTGATACAATCGTAATACAACATATTAACAAGGAGGAAATAAAATGCCTATCAGTCTCCGATTAAACCCAACCCTTGAAGAGAGGGTTAATCAAGCAGCTAACATACTGCACACTACCAAAACAGAGGTCATCAAATACTCATTAGAAGATTATCTTCCAAAAATCTTAGAAACTGATAAACACTATCCCTATCAACATTATCAAAAACTTCAACCCTTTATCCCAGGAAGTGGAGATGGTTCTCTTTCTACCGCAGACAGGGATAAGATATTTCAACACAAACATCCTCTTATCTGAGAATCTGGTTTATCTATGCCCTTCAATCCGCAATCCAAAATCATACCAATGCCTCTATCTGCGCCCATATTTCCTCATCAGTAAAATGCTGAATAGTAATTGCCTGCTGTGGGCAGGAAGCGCCGCAGACTCCGCATCCTTTACAGGAAGCGGCAATATTTTGTGCCCTCCGTCCCTTTTCTTTTAAGAGCAATTCCATAGCCGAAGATGAACATAGGGAAACACACAGCCCACAGCCAATACATTTATCTTCATCTACGAGCGGCGTCATAGGGGAAACAGTAACCTTGCCTTGGGCTAAAACCGTAATGGCTCGTGAGGCGGCGGCTTTTGCCTGCTCAATAGATTCATCCAATGGTTTAGGGTAATGAGCCAGACCAGCTACAAATACACCATCAGTAGCAAACTCTACCGGCCTGAGTTTCATATGCGCCTCTAAAAAGAACCCATCGCTATTGAGCGGCACCTTAAATTGCTGGGCCAAATCCTTAGCTGGATTGGCAACAATGGCTGGGGCTAAAACTACAAGGTTAGCCGAAAGTTTTATATCTGCCTGCAAAATCGGGTCAAAAACCCTTATTTCTAATCCTGACTTCTGACTTTTGACTTCTGGCTTCTTATCCTCAGTATACCGAATAAAAATAACCCCTTTTGAGCGTGCCTGGTGATAGAGATTTTCATTAAAGCCATAAGTTCTAACATCACGACAAAACACATAGATATCCATATCCGGATTTTGTTCCTTGAGTGATAGTGCCTTCTCTACGGTATGACTACAACAAACCTTACTGCAATATTGCCTTTCGCTGTCACGGGAGCCGACACACTGAATAAAAACTATGGAATTGGGAATTGGGAATTCGGACTTTAGTTTTTCATCGAATTCCTGGGAGGTCATAACCCGGTCATCTTGACCATATAGATATTCGGTTGGTGTGTATGCCTGAGCTCCAACAGCAATAATCGCTACCCCGTACTCTATCTTTCTATTTTCTGAGTCAGGGCACCTGCTTGCAGGTTGTCTAATTTCTGATTTAAAGTTGCCTACAAAGCCAGATACACTCTCAATCTCTGAATTCAGACAAACTGTAATATGGCTATGATTGGTTACCTTTTCAATCAGACTCTTCAGATAGACAGCAACCTCCTGTCTCTGGAAGTTATGTTGTAATTTAAGTGCCTGACCACCCAATTTATCTGATTTTTCAATCAAGGTGGCTTTAAATCCCTGTTCAGCTAAAGACAGGGCTGACTCCATCCCTGCTACACCACCGCCAATAATCAGGGCATCCTGATTTATCAATAGACTTGTTTCCTGTAAAGGTGTAAGTTTACCTACCCTGACTACAGATGCCCGAATCTGGTCTTTTGCCTTTGCGGTAGCGGCATCAGGCTCATTTTGGTGCACCCAGGAGCATTGGTCACGGATATTAGCCATCTCAAAAAGGTATTTGTTTAAGCCTGCCTCCCGGCAAGTATCCATAAAAAGCGGTTCATGAGTTCTGGGTGAACAGGAGGCAACCACTACCCGGTTTAATCTCTTTTCAATAATAACCTTTTTTATCTTTTCCTGGGTATCCTGAGAGCAGACATAGAGGTTATTCTCAGCATGGACAACCCCTGGCAACCCGGCGGCATAATTTCGAACAGATTCAACATCCACCACCCCGGCGATATTAATCCCGCAGTGGCAGACCCAGACACCAATTTTGGGTGTCTCACCGGCAACATCTCTCTCACCAGGAAATTTCTTTGCTCTGACTAATGTTCCCCGTGCCTCAGTTAGGATACTGCCTGCCTGACTGGCGGCAGCACTTGCCTCCATCACTGAATAAGGAATATCCTTTGGTCCCTGCAATACCCCACAGACAAAGATGCCCTCCCTGGAGGTATCAACCGGCGAAAATCCATCTGTCTGACAGAAATTATGCTCATTAAGCTTAAGACCAAGCCTTTTAGCTAACTCCACCACATCCTTGCCAGGCTCAATGCCGACCGAAAGCACTACCATATCAAATTCTTCTTCGCAAATATTTCCCTTCTCATCTGAAAAGACAAGCCTTAATCTCTCTCCTTCGTCCCCTACCGGATCAACAGTATGAATACGGGAACGGATAAATCGAACCCCATGCTCCTCTTTTGCCCGATTGTAGTATTTCTCAAACTCCTTACCATAAGTGCGGACATCCATAAAAAATATGGCAGTATCAAGGGGATGGTCACTATGCTCTTTGGCAATAACCGCCTGTTTGATGGCATACATACAGCACACAGATGAACAATAGGTATTGTCACAGCGGTTTTTGTCCCTGGAGCCAACACACTGTAACCAGGCAATCTTTTTGGGATGTTTCTTGTCTGATGGTTTGAGCAGATGACCTCCATGAGGTCCAGAAGCACTCAAGAATCGCTCAAACTCTATGCTAGTCACCACATTGAGGTATTTCTTATAGCCGTAAGTATCATACACAGTCGAGTCAAAGGGTTTGAATCCAGAAGCAATTATAATAGAGCCAACATTGATGCTTACCTTATCTTCCTTTTGCTCAAAGTCTATGGCTTTAGCCTCACAAAACTTCTCACAAAGACCACATTTCTTGCCTTTAGCTAAACGAAGGCAGTTCTTATCATCAATGACATATTTTAACGGCACAGCCTGTGGATATTTAACATAAATTGCCTTACGGATAGAAAGTCCCATATCAAATTCATTTGGCATCTTAGTTGGACACTTTTCCGAACAAACGCCACAGCCAACACACTTATCCCAATCAACATATTTGGGATGTTTCACCACAGTTACCGTAAAGTTACCTGGTTTTCCAATAACACTCTCAACCTCGGATAAGGTAAGGAGTTCAATATTAAGGTTTTTACCGCATTCCACCAGTTTTGGCGCTAAGATACACATCGAACAATCGTTGGTAGGAAAGGTCTTATCGAGTTGTGCCATCACGCCGCCAATAGCGGGTGATTTTTCAACCAAGTAAACATAGTAGCCTGAATTCGCCAGATCCAGCGAAGCCTGAACCCCAGTAATCCCACCCCCAATTACCATCACCGCCCCAACCGGCTTTTTTGATAACTTATTGTTATTCATAACGATACTCCATCTTTTCCCAGAAATTTTAATTTTGGCATCAGTTTTCGTAGCCCAGGATTCTATCCTGGCTTATCCGCTCTCTTTCTATAAGCCAACATAGAATGTTGGGCTACATCCTTGCCCTATAAGTTCCATAATTAGAATTGTTGCCTTTTTTACTTTTCTATTGACAATGAAAACAGGATATGCTATAATTTTGTTGAGGTGAAGATATTATGCACGCAACTAAAACTAAGGATGGTTTTTTTATCCCAAAAGATCAATTTAAAGAGTTTGATAATTTAGAGATTATCTCTCAGAGTAATCTCATCATTATTAAACCTAAGAGTCTTACTGATAAAACTAAAGGGATTATCCCACCCTTTAAAAAGCCAATCTCTGAAATAATCCATGATGAGGAGTGGCAATGGTCTACAGATTAAGCCAATATAACCAAAAAGAACAAATCTTCATAGATACCTCAATCTTCATTGCTCATTTCTCCTCTGATCCTCAGATAGGTTCTGAATGTTCTTCTTTTCTGAATAAAGTCGAAAAACGAAAAATAAAAGCATTTATCAATCCTCTTGTCTTAAATGAAGTCTCATTTATTCTATTAAAACAAAAGGCATCTGTTATTCTAAAAACAGACAGACATTACAAAATATTAGAAACACTTAGGAGTGATCCTATTCTCTTTCAGGAATCCATTAAGTCAGTGGACTTAGCTGTTAAATACATTCAATCTCTCACAAAACTTAATGCAATTAACATCTGCAGCTTTGACTATGCTACATTCTTATCAGCCCATAAATTATCTTCCCAATATAACTTGCTGCCTCGAGATGCATCCTATTTAGCAACTATGTTTGCAAATAATTTACAAAACATAGCTACTACTGATCCAGACTTTGAGAAGATCAAGGATATTAATACCTGGATGCCGTATATCCCTTAATAGGTGAACTATCTTCCGCAAGATAAACCTTAAATCCGGACTCTGCCAGATCAAGGGATGCCTGTATTCCGGCAATACCCCCGCCAACTACCATAACTGAACCAACGACATCTTTTCTTGATTTAGCTTGTTCATTACTCATAACAATACTCCCTTTATTGACTTTAAAAAAACGCACAAATCTGAATATATACATTTTGTATATATTGGATTTGAATAAATATACCACATATAGAAATATTTGTCAAGAATTTTTTCTTGACAATTTTATACATATATACTATACTAAATTTAGCAGGTTCTTAATAAGTCGAATTTTCCCGATTTGTGTGGTGAGGTGTTTAAGTAGTTTTTAAAAGATGCGAGTAAGGTTAAGTTAACCATAGAGGTTGGATTATTTCCATTGCCTGGCTTGAAATTTTATAACTATAGGGATGGTAGAAGGTAATAATTATGAGGCTTACAACAAAAGGTAGATATGGCTTAAGAGTTATGATAGATATGTCTCTTCACGAAGGTGATGAATGGCTTTCTGTAAACGATATTTCAAAGAGACAGAACATATCCTTTCCGTATGTAGAGCAGCTGGTTGTGCAGTTAAAGAAGGCTGGCCTGGTAGAGAGTATCCGAGGGCCTCAGGGTGGTTATCGCCTCTCTAAACCAGCTTCAGAAATCAGTGCTGGCGAGGTAATCCGAATAGTTGAGGGACCACTTGAGATTGTTCACTGTGCAGGTAAGACTAAAGAAGAATGTGAACGGAGTGGCAAATGTGCTACCCAAATTCTCTGGACAAAAATCAGCCAACAGATGGCTCAGATACTGGACAACATCTCCCTCAAAGAATTGGCTAAGTGGGAAAAGGAATTGAAAGAGAAAACGGGTTAAATCACAAAATCGTAACCGTTCAGGTATAGCTAAAAAATTCAAGATGCGACCCTTTGAGAATTTTAAAACACTTGCTATCGGCTGGATTTTAACACCAGGACGCAAGACTATTACTAGGATGATTCAATCAGCCGGTGCGACCTCCAAGAAACACCATATATTGAACTGATAGGAAATTGCTTTTTGGAGAGAGCGTTGCGTAGGACTTAAAGCTATATCTATGGTCCCAGGCATTGCTTTACCTCATTTCTTGCCATCTTTTTGTATTTCTTGACATTTTGGAGTCCCAAAAGACAACCCAGAGGGTCATTAACCAGTCGATATAGTAGTTATTATTCAAAACTTTACTTAGAATTAAATACTCGTAACTACTCGTAGTGAATTAACAAGTTATGCGTGAACCATTACTACACTATGTCAAATTAGTGCTATAACTCTCTATATTTTTAGACAATTAGGGATGGTTCCTTTTATCGTTTTTCCTATGATTTTTGTTGGAAATTGGAAATTAGAAATTGGGCTTTTGTCTCTCTCCCTAATTTCCAATTTCCAATTTCTAATTTCAGCGTTTAAGTGAACAAATAGTTATCTTCACACCTCATAACTGAGGGATTACCAGAATTTCTCTCTTTTACCTCCACCTTAATTTCCCACCGATAACTGATCTATTACCATATAATCCTCAGAATGTCAGGTACTTTTTTGCAAAAAAAATTAAAAATTAGTTGCATAAATTAAGATTATGGTATATAATCTTAGGAAGAAGGGAAAAAAGAGGATTGCAGAGAGAAGTTTTATGCCTAACAAAACAATGAACCTGACAGAGCAGGTTATTTTATCGTTAGACTAAAAGAGATTAAACCATGAAGGGCAGGGAGAACACAAAGTGAAATTTGATGAAATATCTAGTGAAGTTAGCAAATATTAGAGTTGGCTTGTTGATAAATTTCAATGTGGAAAGATTGAAAGAAGGCATAAAGAGATTTGTTCTGTCCAATCTTCGTGTCCTTCGTGCTCTTCGTGGTGAATAGTTACAATAAATGAAAATAAAAGGTAACTGTTCACCGCACAGACACAGAGACGCAGAGAAAAACACACCCCTAACCCTTCTTAAGAGGGGAAAATCTATGGACGAGACGCAACAAATCTGCCTTGTCTGCTGAACATTCGGTAAGCAGGTCCTATGTATTTCAATAACTGCACCAATAATCTTTTCTGTTATCTGATTTATTTTTATGTCTTCTCTGTTCCTCTGCGTCTCTGCGGTAAAGGACTACCTGAACGATTACGAATTTTTAGTGTTTTATCTGAATTACCAATTACCTGATTTTTCTACCGGAGGGAAGAACTATGCCCGAAAAGTTGTTGCTCGGTCAAATATTGGTAGAGGAAGGAGTCCTAACGAAAGAACAACTCCATCAGGCATTGTTAGAGCAAAAGAAGTCTAACAAAAGATTAGGAAGAATATTGGTTGATTTGGGGTTTCTATCAGAAGAAATAATAATAGACCATTTAACTCATCAAATCACGGATATTTTGGAAGAATGTGAGGATATTACTTCTCATTTAGTCCGGAAATCACACGAGTTAATTAGAGAAAAACCCATAATTTATAAAAAAACTCTATTTATTGAGGATGATTCTAAAAAAGAAATTTATAAACGATTATTTGCAGGAAGGGAAAAGCTAAATGAAGCAAAAGCACTATTTAGAAAAGGGATGTATGAAGAAGTAGTGATAAATGTCTATCATGCAATGTATCATCTAAGTCAGATAATACATCGATTGCAAGAACCTCATCATCATTTTGACTTAGCCCTAAAAACAGGAATAAAATCTGTCTTTACAGGCCGAACAGGAACCTCGCAAGTTGAACGACGCAGTATTTTTACGGATAGTTTTAGAAAAGAAATTAATCCAGAGGCAAGACATCAGGCAAAAACGATTATCAAGGATGGTGAATCTTATTTAAAAAGAGTAGAAGAATCCCTCCGCCAGCGCAAAGGAATTAAAATCTAAGGAAAAACCGTTATGATTAACTTAACCTGGGTCAAAGAAAGATTAGTTATTTTCCTGTTGATTATTTTGATATTCCTTCCACCAACATTCCTTTTAGGGGGATATACATTTTATTCCTTGACCTTAATTGAATCTTTAGTCATTCTTACAGGTTTAATCGGATTTTCAGGGAAAATAAAGATAATTAAATCCTGTGTCCATCTACCTGTCTTATTTTTTATGTCATCTGCGGTTCTATCTACAATCAATTCTCATTATTTAAGAGGAAGTTGGGAAGAAATAACTAAATTAGCCTGCTGTTTAATTTTCTTTTTAATGCTCGGAAATTACCTCTCAACACACTTAAAATTATTTGTCTCTACTTTGGTATTGACGACATTAGTTGTCGTATCTTTAACTTTGAATCAGTTCTTGATTCATATCCCCAAATCCTTAATTGAGAGACTCTACTATCCTTTAGGCAATCCCAATCTTTTAGCCGGCTTTCTGGTAATAACTATCCCTTTGATGGTAAGATTATTTTTTATCGTAAGATTTAGATTTTTGTTCGGGCTACTCCTATTATTTTCTTTCATCACCTTATATTTTACCTCTTCAAGAGGGGGTGTTTTGGGGGTAATTGGGGCATTGTTTTTCCTATTTTTTATAAAAAGGCAAAATAGACGACGGTATGGATTTATTTTGCTCTCAGGTTTATTTATTGTGATAGTTGGAGTTATTATTTACAACCTTTTTTCCCCATCACATTGGCTGGGGACACATTCAATTTTCCAGAGATTCTACATCTGGAAATATTCCTGTCAGATGTTTTTAGACCATTTTATTCTGGGTGTTGGTCCAGGTGCATACGCAAATGTCTTTTTTGATTATAGACAGGATGTTCCCTGGCATTACCATTCTCATAACATCTTTATTCAATATGCTTGTGAAATGGGAATAATTGGTTTGTTAAGTTTTATCTGGCTATTAGTGACTTTATTTATGGAAGGGTTTAAGACCAGAGTTGAGGAAAATACCTATGAAAAAGCAGTTAGAGAAGGCTTGCTGGCAAGTCTAATTGGGCTTCTCATTCATAATCAGAGCGATTATCTATTCTGGATACCGGTATTTCAGCTATATTTCTGGCTGATACTGGGCATATTGACCTTCAGGCAAGGGAAAGAATATATCTCTCCTAATACTTATTGGTTAACAGGCATCATTATAATCTTCTGTTTTTTTTGTGTTTTTAGACCATTTTCAGGTTATGTATTTTTTAATCAAGGGGTGATTCTGGCGGATAAAGGGAGATGGGAAGCGGCAAAACTAAAGTTTGAAAAAGCGGCTGCATTTGATTTTTATCATCCAGTTTATCATGCCCATCTTGCCACAAGTTACACCAAAATTCAACCAGCATCTTTAAATCTGGCAATTAAAGAATATGAAATAGCCAGTTCACTTGATAATTCAAAGGCGTATTTAAAAAAGGAAAAGACACTTTGCTGGAAATTGTATAGACGAAGAGCTATTGGAAGTAAATAGGGCGATTGTGTCTGTAATCTTGATGCAAAGATAAATATATTCTGTATCCTACATCGTGTATTGGTTAAACAAATAATGCCTCTGTTTTAGCCAATATAGGGGATTAGGGTCAAACCTTGAATGTAGAAAGCAGTTCCTTTTACATTCAACATTCACGGTTTGACCCCAATAGTTACCCCAGGTTTAAGCAGTTTATCTTAGGTTTGTTTTATACTGTTAATATTTCTTGCTGAAATGGAAGTTTATTAATTAATAGTTGCTTCATTACAATTTTTCTTGCTAGCATTATCTATATCAATCCCAACTATATTACCTTCAGAATCATAGTCAACTAATATCCCCTCAGCTATTTCTACGGTATCTGCACTTATTTTTTTCAGATAGATCTAAATACAGAGAATCTGTCTCCGGGTAATAACTTAATTTCATTCTTTAAACCTCCTGTCAGGAAATGCGTTATGTATTGTTAATTTATCTTCCAATGTTACTATCCTAAATATCCTGTTGTCTAATTCCTTAACTTCACCCCAAAATCTATATCTATTACCTTCTTGTTTCTCAAATCTAATAGGATTTTCAATTATTTCGCAACACCATTCTTTTTTAATATAGGGTCGCTTGCGAAGAACTTCATTTAACTGATAGGAAATTGTTTTTTTGACTGTTTTGGGTATTATATCCATTTGTGCCCATTGTGAGGATATTTTACCACAAATTTTATCCTATGTCAACAAAAATTCGGCTCTTTAAATCCAAAAATTAGTATCGAAAATCTGCTCGATTAGGACAAAATCATAAAAATGGACATTGCCAATAGTGATGTTGGACACACTTATCCTCCGGAAGGTAATTGGAAGTCCATAAAAGAAAGGACTAAAAAGTAGGTGAGAATTATGAAGGGTATCATCTTCCATGCCAGGAACCATTATAAAACCATCTCTTAGCCCCTGGCATATTTTTCAGGATTTACCCAGAATTGTGTGTCGGCGTTGCTCCACACAAATTCTTAATTCATTAGGTTCAATCTATGCTCGCTTGACGAATGCGTATTCGTGTTTCCTCAAGGACCACCAAGGCATGCGGTGACAAATCCACATCATGATGCAAAAGTTGATTACACACTTTAATCACATTGTGGGACTGAAGATTCCTGATCCGCAGAAAGATAATACCAAAGTTGGGCTTGCCTTCATGAATGGCTAAGGTTCCAAAATCTGCATCATGAGTCAATACCCAACATTTTTCCTGATACGCAATCTCAAGAAGTTCATCGTCGCTTTTACCCTGCCATCATTGTTCCTTGGTATCTAACACATCCAACCCTTGATTTCTGAGGAAAGCTACAACCTTCGGAGAAATGTTCTCATCAGTGAGAATTCGTAACTCTTGAAACCTCATGCTGCTGGCTCCAACGCAAGATACACCTCATTCCTGTATGACCGAGCGGTATATCTCAGACAAGTGAGAATGTCCTCTTTGGTTAAATGAGGATAATCCTCGAGAATCTCTTCTTTGCTTACACCAGAAGCAAGTAAGTCAAGGATGAACTCAACGGAGATACGAGTCCCCTCGATGATGGGTTTCCCTCCGAGTATTCTCGGGTTTACGACAATTCTTGCCATCTTTACATCTCCTTTTGTTATTGTGTTATCACTGCCTAATGTATGCATAACCGGGAGTGGTCCGCCAGGGACACGATTCGGTTCATGCAGTTGTTGAACTAAGCCACTTTGTAGCAGTTTTTTTGCCAGCTTTGTAGAGTTATCTTTAAGTTTATCATATTAGGATATTTGATGTCAAGAAGAAAAAGATACATTCAGCAATTCTCGGTGAATCTAAATAAACAGCCCAAGTAACCACCTTAAAGCCATTTTTTGCTTCTTAAACATCTTCTTCCTCTAAATTGCTTAAAATTTCCCCATCCTAAACCTATGGAGAACCTCCTTTATTTTAGAAATTGTGCCTTTCACGAAATTCATAACTCCTTGATTAACAAGAAGTTACAAATACACTTTTTTCTTATTGCCCTCCTGTTGTATAACCCCTTGATTTTCATAGACTTACAAATCATAGTTTGCTCGTTTTTCTTCACTTTTGCCCACTTTAAATAGGAGTGGAGGGCAATTTTACTTTTTCCCCTCTACCCAGAGGGGGCTACACTTACCCCGGTTTGCAGGCAATTCCCCCTTAATAAAGGGGGTTAGGGGGTTGTGATTGTTCAATCCATCCTTCAATTGCCCTTAAAACATTGTCTATATCTTTCTTTACATCACTATCATTGAATCTTATAAGAGTTAAACCCATAGACTTTAATTTCCATCCCCCTTAATAAAGGGGGCATAGGGGGTTGTTTCTTTCCATATCGTACTCAAATCTACTCTCGTTGTGGCTTTCTCCATCAATTTCAATTACCAGTTTTAGTCTACTACAATAAAAATCAACAATATACTCCCCAATAGGCTTTTGTCTCATAAACTGATACTCGATGTTCAAGTTTTTTAAAGGTATAAAGATTTAACCGCAAAGAGCGCAAAGGAAGGTTTCGCAAAGGACGCAAAGAAAGAAAAACAGGTCTATAAACGAAAACGAACTTTCAAATATTGTTAATTGCTTATAAATTTCAATGTATTAAGACTCAAGGAAGGAATTAAAAGGGTGGTGAACAACCTATAATCTCTGCGTTCTTTGCGGTTGATTTCTTTGCGTTCTTTGCGGTTAAAAAAGGATAAACCACTTAATCTTAAAAAAACTTGAATATCGAGTGATAGCCATTCATCTTTCTGCTTCTCAAATACTTCCAAAGCAATACTTCTGATAAAACCCCTTGCTTTCTAAGTTCTCTGGCGTAAGTTTTCAATTTCGGATTGTAATGAATCTTCATACTTACAACCCCCTAACCCCCTTTATATACTTACAACCCCCTAACCCCCTTTATATACTTACAACCCCCTAACCCCCTTTATTAAGGGGGAATATCTGTCCTCTACCTCTCATCTTTTCTATATTTGGGTGAGGGAATTTCGTGAAGCCCTATTTAGAAATTGGGCACTCTATTCCCTTTATCACAAAATCAAATCCTTATTTAAGTATATTATTTTTCTATTATCCCCATTTCTCCCTTTTCATCCACTTGTTGGTTCAGGTGGCGAAAGAATAAACCACAAAAGATCCTCCCAACTTTGAAAAATTAATATCCGAATCGTACACCGTAACTGATTCCAATACTCTCTCCGACTGCTAAATTTCTTCCGACAAGCCTGATAGA